>CBFGWQ010000001.1:0-52033 GCA_965652575.1 uncultured Arenibacter sp.
TCCTTATCTTAGAAGCTAAACTTGTAAGAACATGCCCACCTACACCCTCAATATTAATGGCTCCCAAAAAGAGATCGAGACAGAGGCCGACACCCCAATACTTTATGTGTTAAGGGATTATCTGGAACTCAATGGCCCTAAATTTGGGTGTGGGCTTTCACAATGTGGGAGCTGTACCGTTTTGATCGATGGAAAGACTGCCACGAGCTGCACGTGGCCAATATCCTCTATTGGGGAAGCCAAAATAACCACCTTGGAAGGTCTCGCGTCCAATAAAGGCAAGTTACACCCCGTGCAGCAGGCATTTGTGGACGAACAGGCCGCCCAATGTGGTTATTGTCTAAATGGTATGGTGATGACCGCCGTCGGACTCTTAAATACCAACCCAAATCCTAGTGAAAGGGAAATCAAAAATGCCCTAGAGGGCAACCTCTGTCGCTGTGGGGCCCATACCAGGATCATCCAAGCCATAAAGACCGCGGCCAAAAACTTTTAATATCAATCTGCCATGACCGCCATACCACTTCGAAACAGAAGAAAATTTCTTAAAGACTTAGGCTATATCAGCGTGGGATTTACCTTGTTGGGAGCCTGTACAAGTGAGGCAGATCCCATAATGGCCAAACGCATAGCATATGACGGTGCACTTCCGGGAAGTATGGGAAGGACCAAAAACGTAAACGCCTGGCTGGAAATATTGGAGGATGGGAGTATAAGGGTCCTATCCGGAAAAGTAGAGTTGGGACAGGGCATCCGCACCGCCATCCAACAGATGGCCGCAGAAGAACTGGATATGGATTTAGAAATGGTGCAAGTACATCTGGCAGAGACCGGCCTTACCCCCAACGAAGGCTATACCGGTGCCAGTGCTTCCATTCAAAACAGTGCCATGTCCGTTCGCTATGCTGCTGCTACCGCTAGGCAAGAATTATTGAGATTGGCGAGTACAAAACTAAATACACCTATTGACGACCTGCTCCTGTACAACGGCAAAATTAAATCCAAAAAAAGCAAGGTATCCCTGACTTTTGCCGAGCTACTTGAAGGCACTCAAATAGAAAGGGAAGTAATTCTTCCGGTCCCCATTAAGGATTTCAGCGAACATCGTTATGTAGGAAAAGCGATTCCAAGAATGGATATATTGGACATGGTCAACGGAAAAGCCGTATATATACAAGACCTGCGTTTCCCCGATATGGTCCATGCCAGAGCCATAAGACCTCCGGGATATTCTTCGCAATTGGTTTCCCTAGATGAAAGCGGTTTAAGGAAAGAAGTTTCAGGGGTTATTAAAACGGTAATAAAAGGCAGTTTTGTAGGGGTCATTACCGAAAGGGAATACCAAGCCATAAAGGCCGAGCAATATCTAAAGAACCACTCGGCATGGACGGCCACCGCAACTTTCCCCGAATCGGAAAACCTCTACGCACATATCAAAGCGATTGCCACAGGCCCGGAAACAGTGAAAAATGAAGGTGATGTAACGGCAGCATTCAAAGGTGCCGAAACCCTTTTGGCAACATATACCAAACCCTACATTAAACACGCTTCTCTGGGCCCGGCATGCGGAATTGCCTTGTTTGACGGAGAAATATTACACCTCTGGTCCCACAGTCAAGGGATATATCCCCTAAGGGAAGCCTTGGCAACAATGTTGACCATAGACCCAAAAAAAATACATATCATTGGGGTTCCGGGTGCAGGTTGTTTTGGTCATAGTACCGCTGATGATGCTGCCACGGACGCCGCTATTTTGGCTTTGGAATATCCTGGAAAGCACGTCCGTGTACAATGGTCCAGACATGATGAACACTCCTGGGATCCCTATGGTCCGGCCATGATTACCACCTTGGAAGCCAGTCTGGATAAAGACAATAAAATAAACGCTTGGAAGACCGAGGTATGGACGGACTCCCACAGTACCCGTCCCAACAAAGATGCCGGGACGGTATTGACGGCCAGGTATTTGGACCCTCCCCACCAGATGAAGTCGAGAGGGTATTTGGGCGGTGGACATAGAAATGGCGATCCGTATTACAATATTCCCAACGTAACCGTGAATGCACATTACTATGACGGTCCTTTCCGTACATCCTCTTTGCGCAGCCTAGGGTCATTTGCCAATATATTTGCCCTGGAGTCCTTTATGGACGCTCTGGCCGAAAAGGCAGGCCAAGACCCCATGGAATTTCGACTAAACCATTTGGAGGATGAAAGGGCCATAGCGGTTATCCAAAAAGTAAAAGTCCTTACCGGTTCCCAAGATACATTGGATAGTGAAGGTATCGGGTATGCCTTTATGAGGTATAAGAATACGGACGCCTATATTGCTGTGGCCGCCAAAGTGGCCGTGAACAAGGACCAGGGCAATATCCGGCCCATTAAAATGTGGGCGGCGGTAGATGTAGGGGAAGTAATCAATACGGATGGACTCACCAACCAAATTGAAGGTGGGATGATCCAGGCGGCCAGTTGGACCCTAAAAGAGCAGGTGACTTTCAATACCAATAAAATAACGAGTACAGACTGGGCCAACTATCCAATTTTAGGTTTTTCAGAAATACCCGAAGTAGAAGTGGCCATTATTAACCATCCAAACGAAGAAGCCAAAGGTGCGGGGGAGGTCCCGGTGCCACCAACGGCTGCAGCAATTGCAAATGCTGTCTACAGAGCATGCGGAAAGCGTATTTATGATCTGCCCATAACGCCGGAAAAGATTTTGAAGGCATAGTCTAAGATGCTACATAGGCATACGAATTATAGTACATCAGGTCATTTTGACCGGGAGGGAGAAATCACACAGGTAGCGCAACCAAAACATAAATTGCGTACATAAACCCCGTCCAAAAGTATATAGCCTTCACCAAAACCTTGCTTGTGAGACTTCTCGTCGTCCCAAAAAAGGGACTCTGTCGAAGTGACGCTTTCAACCAATTAGCTACCTCCTTCCGACTTCTCCCAAACAGGGAAAAGAGCTATTTCTTGAAATCCGGATCCATGTCCGGAGTGCGCAGCCCGGCAACCTCATTGGCCATGAGTATAAATACATTCCAACATAAGCCTCTCGTAGATGGCCACCAAGAGTTGCTTGTGGTCCATTTTGTTGGAATAAATTCCTTACTGTAAGGCCATTTCGGATTGAGGTTGATTTCTGCCCAGGCCCTGTTTTCCATCAATGCCCTTGCCTTATTCCATCCGTGCCTATATCCTACAACATAAGCACAATATTCAGGTCTCATCCAACTACCCCCGTTATAATAAAAGCCATCCCTAGCTCCGTCCTTATAATTAGCCTCACCAAACTCCCTGAATGGCTGATAATCTGAAGTTAAATAGAAATATCCTTTTTCACTGCCATCCAATCGAACACAGACAGGGGCAGTGGTACCATACTCCGGATGAGGTGAATTTGAAACTTTATTCAGTATTGGTACTTGTTCCAAATGGTTGATGACCATCTCATCGGTTAACATAGGTTTATTAAATAACCATAAAGAAAAAAATTCCGGTTCCAGATCGGTCATAGTTATCACATCGGGAAAATCCTTATCGAACAATAAATGTTTTCTTTCTACATCATAAAAATCAAGATAGGCCGCTTCTGCTTTTGCGATATATGAATCCGGGATATCATATCCCAATTCCTTTATGGTTTTTAATGCAATGGCAAACATGCCTTGATTTACGGCCAGTTTATCGGTTTTAGGTTCATATTTATTAACATCGATTTGACTAAGTGTAAAATGCGACTTGCATATACCATCTCCGTCTTTATCAAATTCATTTATAACATAATCAACCGCTTTGTCCAACTTCTCCTTAGGCAACTTAACATCAAAGCGTCTTTTATTTAACATTGCCCAAATTAAAAATTGAATGGTTGCTTCATTGTCCTTTGCCTCAATAGTTCCCATATAAGGGGTTATAATAGTTGCCACTGCTCCCTTGGAGTTCTGGGTTTTGGCCCATTGTTCCCAAATTTGCAAATTTAAATCTTCATTATAACTGGCTACAATTGAGAAAAAGGAATCCCGATTATACATATCGGGTGCATAATTCATATTAGGAACATTTAAAGGGGCGAAATCATTAACAGAAGTTACCCATGTAAGCATATTAAAATTTGCGTACAACATTTTTTCGATCAAGGACCCCTCAAATCGTTTACCTTCAGCGAGACGTGATTGCGAAGAAATAACAAAGTCATGATGGTCTGTCCATGGTTCGGCAAATACATAGCTTGTTTTGGTAACTTTTTCACCCATTACCATTCTGTTGTAGGGCTGTTTTAACGGAACATGTTCTACAATTTTCAGATCTTTGATTAGGCTGATACCTTCCTTTTCTGCCCGGGTGCCAATAAACATGGAAACACTATCATTTTCTATATAAGGAATTAAAATACTTCCTTTAAAAAGTGTCCATTCCTGTTCTTTTATGGGAAATTGGTCAATATATTTAATGCCGTGTTCCAATTCACTTGTTTTTTGACCATTTTTTATTCTGTAAAATTTCAGGGCTATCGGGGAACTCCCTTTGGCGAGGAATGATAAACTATACACTTTTTGATCTTTAAATGGCGCTAAAATCTCCATTCCCGAACGCTCCGAAGTACTGGAATTAATTTCAATTGTTCCGGAAAAATCTTCCTTTTTAACGTTTCCAACATTTTGAAAAAAATCACTGTTCTTTAATGTCACTACATTTCCCGCATCCAAATTGTACATTTCTCCAAATTTTTGTTGGATATAGTGATTTCCGGATGCTCTTTCTTCCAATGTGGCAACCGAAACCAATTCCGGGTCAGGTAATTTTCTCATCCCTACAAAGCCACCACCATGTCCGTTGAACCTACGACGTGTACTCCGGGTATAATGGTTTTTATAACCGGCGTCCATTAAAACCCCTACCAATTGACCGTCTGGAGTTACAAAACCGGCAGAAGGAAATATTTCGTGGGCAAAGCCTCCAGGGAAATTATCATGCTCAAAAGTAACATACTTGGAAGGTGGTTCCGCAGGCCGAAAATTTTCCTCTAAAATATAATACAAAGATGGCATTCCCGACTGAAATAGATCAATACTCTTTTTTACCACATTTGAATTTATAATTTCATAAGTTACGCTAATGGACAAATTCAAATCAAAATCCTGTAGATAAGTTTCTTTTGATAGTTGTACATACGTTTCATTCCCTATCCATTCCGAACCTTTCCAATCATTAATTTCCATTATTTCACTTAAATCCAAATTGGCTACCCTAAGCTTAAATTCTTCCTTATTATGAATCAGTAATTTCGACCCATTATAAATATCTACATTGAAGCCTTGTTCCTTATTTCCAACGACCTTAAGATTAATACTTTGGCCCCAGCCAATAATTCCTATAAAAAAAAACGCCGGAATAAGAAGTCTGATTTTATTTTGCCTATATAATTTGGCCATTTTTGGATATATTAGTTAGTTACATCATATTTATAATCGATAACCACTTCATCGGCATATAATTTACCCCCTTCTTCCTTAATTTTTGCCGACGCCGGTATCAATACCAATAAACGCGAGGACTCCCCTGCTACATTAAAGGTAAAATCATATTTTGTCTTTTGGGAAATGAATTTACGTTCAATAGCATCATAAATTTTTAGATCCTTATCCCCTATAGAGATGAGGACTTCTTTTACTTCCTGATTAGGGTTATAGTACAAGTAGCTTGGGTAGGCATCGGCACGATAAAAATCGGTAGCCAATAAATCCAACTGAAGTATATTTTCAATATTCGTTTTGGAAATAATAGCCCCGGCAATACCAACATGTCCACTACCATAAACACTGAACTGGGACACTTTTGGATTGTCCTTATTCCATTTCATACCATCTCCTATGGCCACTGGAGCTTCTACATCCAAATACAGCCCTTCCTCTCCATAATGCGAGCTTTTTATCAGCCCTTCATAAGCTATAACCCCTTTGGTATGTTCTTTTTCTTCGGGGATCGTTTGATGATCATCCGGTATTTCATAAGGATAAAACAATCTGGAAGCATTGGCAGCATTTAGCATCCACTTCCCAATAGTATTGGCATACCGTTGATCATAACGTACCATAGGAACAAGCGGCCACATGGTGTCATAGGTGTTCATCAAAAAAGCAAAGCCCCCATTATGTGCGGTACTTCCCACTAGTCCGGAAACATCGTACCCATTCCAATTATCAACAAGTACTCCCCAGCCTTCCCGGCATACCGACGATCCCTCAAAGGTCCAATCCAATATCTTTAAAAAGTCATAGTCCGTACCTTGCTCTGCATTCATTCTTGCCGCAACATATGCCCCAAATGGCATCAAGATTTCATAGAAATAGTTTTGCTTCTGATTTAAAAGTGTTTCCAATGATGATTTGGCCCCTTCCAAATATTTGGGATCATTAAATTTTTGGTAAGCCGAATAGAGCACAAAGGCATGACCCGCTGCCGCATCTTGTTGTGTACATATCCATGTCTTGCTTGGTTGCATGGTAGCATAATCAAAAAAGGAATAATCGTAGTTACCGTTCAATACAGAGTCCGCCGCATAAAACTTCTCTGCCACCGATCTAAGGATAGCATCGTATTCGGTCTCTTCCGGATAAAGATCGGTAACCGCATAAAACATAAGATTGGGATAAACATCATACCACCAATCCCTGGCATAACCACCGCCCAACTGAGCCACTTCGGGCCCTGTATTGTTCATCATTATGTTCCAATTGGTTTCACTATTGTAATAGTTCTTTAGCATCCTTAGGTAGTTTTCCCCGTTTTGGTCGGACTTGTCAATGCCAACTAAACTTGCCCCAAGTACAGATCCAATACTTGCAAGCGATTCATGGAAAATACCATTATAATGTTCCTTTCCCTGTCTTACATCGCCCATGGCCGTATAGATTCCATAAGTTTCCTGGTCAAAATTTTTTCTGGAATTATCCTTCCAAATCAACGGCCAATATTCCCCTGTTTGATTTTCATCGTACACCTTTTTGTCATAATCCTTTGCCAAGCTGTTAAAATCCAAAATTTTAAACGGCTTTGGTAAATTGGGCATGGAATCTATCCTCCCTACGCTCATCTGGCCAATAGGATCGGCTACTTCGAATAAGTCCTCTTGGGTGGTCCTTTTACATGAATGCAGTCCCAGGACCAAGGTTAAAAATAGGATTATATAAAGATTAAATAGTTTCATTTTCCAGTTTATTTTGTTGGTTCAACAATTGTTTTGCAATCACAATGGCCAGTAATTGCAGTGATCCAATAATCAATAGGGCATAGCGCAAGGCAATATCGGCATCCCCAAAAAAGGCGATTCCCAGGAATGTACCTGCCCCTATGAGCCTACCTACGTACAGTCCAAATTCATGGTTAAGAATATAGGCAAATTCGTTTCTATTTTCGTGTACTGAAAGTAAGTCGATCACTTTTAGCTGTATTGGAAAATAGGCAATATCCAAAATGGGCCTGGCAATCAATAACAGAAATATAAAAATAACCACTCCGGTAGAACTGAACAATACGGCATTGAACAGGGATGCCAAAAAGAAACAGATCAAACCGAAACTAAAAATAACGAGTCGGTGTTTGGGCTTGGATAATTTTCCCAAGATCAGCATGATGACGGCGGCAATTATTGCCCCAATGGATTGTGCCGTGCCCAATGCCCCTTCCGATGCGAAAAATTTCATCATTAGAATGGCTGGTGCCGTAACAATAAAACCTTGGGCCAATCCCTTTATCAAAGCCATTTGAAGCATTTTGTTCCAAAGTTTATGAAACTTGAAATATAGGAATTTCTCGCTCTTTGGCTTTTCGTAAGTACCAAAATGAAAAATAATTGACGCCATTATGGTAAAAACAAAGACCATGGCGGTCACCGTCTTATATCCCGAATTCACTCCCTCATTGGTATTCCCATTTCCCTTCATAAGGTACCACCCTATTACTATAGGTACCAAAACTGCAGTGGTGGTATAAAAGAAAGTGTCCAGGCCATAATAAAAATTTCTGGTTTTATCGGATGTGGTTGCAAGCACTAAATAATCCCTATTGGACCAATACAGCCCAAAGGACATCCCCATAATGAGCCCTGCGGAAACCAATCCTGCATAAGAAATATTTTCCAAGGACATCATAAAAATCATGGATACCCCACTAAGTAACATCCCCAAGGAAAATAGCTTTTTAACATTGATCCTATTGAGCAAATACCCATTAACAAAAAATGTTATTGGTATACCGGTATATATGGCCAATTGATATAACATTACCTTAGACGGATCGTTGGAATTGCGCATAATATAGGATGCGACAAAAATATCTATAACGGGCATAACAAAGGCATAGACCAGGTTGGTCATAATCAATATTTTGGCACTCCTTGAAAAATCCTTTATTCCAATTTTAGCAACGACTCCCATTATTTTTTTAGTGATTTTAGTATTGATTCCACAGAAAGTTTTGCAAGGCACACATGTTCATCGGAAGCCCCGTAATACAAGTTGATTTCATCCCCATTGACAAAGTGGCCGTTGGTAAAGACCACATTGCCAAAAAAACCTGTTTTTTCATAAACTGCCAAGGGTTCCATTATGGGTTCCTGTGATCTTGCAATTACAATGGAGGGATCGTTCAAATCCAACAACAAGGCCCCCAAACAATACCTATTTTGCTCTGTGGCTCCATGATAGATGGCCAACCAACCTTCCCGGGTTTTAATAGGGGAAGCTCCTGCCCCAAGTCTTTTGCTATCAAATCTTGAACTCCTGGTTTTGGATATACATTTGTGATTGCCCCAATGTACGCCATCCGGAGATTCCGCAATCCAAATATAATTTCCGCCCAATTCCGGACTGCTTGGTCTATGCAGGGCATAGAACTTGTTATTGATCTTTTCTTCGAAAATGGCACAGTCCTTATTGTGCGGACTAAATATCATCCCTTTTTTTTCAAAGTCTTTCCAATTTTTGGTAGTTCTTAGCCCAACCCCAACCCCATTGGGCGAAACCATGGTATAGGTCAGGTAATAGGTGTCATCTATTTTTGAAACCCTACAGTCTTCAATACCGAAACTTTCGTATTCCCCTTCACCAAACAGTGCCGGATATTCTTGGGACTCCGAAAAATTAATTCCATCATCGCTAAAAAGTAATCTAAGGTGTGAAATAGTGGTCAGGTAGTCTACCCCATCATAATTAATGACCCTTGCATCAGAACTGTCCAATTTTGGGTCATCCAGCTTAAAGTCCAAAATCCCAACCTTTCCAAAATCGTTATAAAATGGTACGGATATTAAACCTTCTTTTTTAACCGTTCTTTCGGCAACACGCACCAACAGGCCAACTTTACCATTAAAATTAAACGTCCCGGGATTAAGCAAACATTCAATTAACATGTTTTTATTGCTTGGCTTTAAATCTTTGGGAGACAACAAAGGATTTTCACTATATCTATTTGCTATATCTGTCATTTTCCTTTCAATTTTGAGTTGGATGACGTTTTTAAAAGGAGAAGTAGTATTTAAATACTACTTCCCAACTTAAAATAACCCAACAATCAACTCAATTAACAATGCTATCGAATTTATTTAATAACCTGCATTTTGGGTAATTGTACCTCCAGATTTATCCACTTCCCCTTGTGGAATTGGGTACAAATAATTTTTGTCCTGAAAATTTTTACCAAGTCCCGTTAAAAATGATTTTGCAATTCCCCATCTTTTTAGATCGTTGAACCTATGGGATTCAAAACCTAGTTCCACCCTTCTTTCGGACATTATCCATCCCATAATTTCGGATGCATCGGTTGAATCGGGTCTATCCGCCAATGTGCCTGGTGGAATCACGGAGCCGTCCGCAGTTGGGGAAGTTCTTGCCCTGTTTCTTATATCATTTATAAGGTCGATTGCCCCTTCATAATCACCGGTTTCATTTAGGGCCTCCGCCTTCCAGAGCAGAACATCCGCATAGCGTATAAATATTTTGTTACTGGGTGCATCCTCGTTTCCTTTATTATCCCCCACAGTGTTACCCAATAATTTTGAAACATTTTGGTTGTCCACATCAACAGTATATAATAATCTGGGATCATTGGCTTCAAAAGCATTCATAAAATCATTACTAGGAGCTATAAATCCCCATCCGACCAAGGCACACAAACCATTTCCATTTCTTGGATTTTGATCTGATATATGATCGTAGGCAAAAATTACTTCATTGTCCAAAAACTCCTTGTCTACATCAAAACTGTCAAAATAATTAGCATTCAAACTATAAAAACCAAGAGCGTCCAATTCGGACACAAGGCTAATAACAGCGTTCCAATCTTCATTAAACAAAGCTGTTTTTGCCTGCAATGCTATTACGGCTCCCTTGGAAACTCTCCAAGGCTCGGAAGGAGTGGGATATTTGGAATTTGGCAGCAATGTTTTTGCCTGTGACAGATCAGCATTGATCTGTTCCCATATTTCCGAAGCCGGAACCCTTACCGCCACATCAAATGCTTCCTCAAACGATATTAACGGAACCGTTAAAAGAGGTACATCACCAAAATTATTTACCAAATCAAAATAATAAAAAGCCCTTAAAAAATAAGCTTCCCCCAATAATTGATTTTTACGTGGATCACTAATTCCAACAGTCTGCGTTATTTCCGTATTTGTTAAATAGCTTATGGCCAAATTTATTCTGTTTATGCCTTCATAATCATAAAGCCATAAACCATTAAAAGCGCCGTTCTCTGCCGTAAAACTAAAAGCACTTAACTCATCCATCCACGCTTGATCTCCATCCGGGTTCCATTTTTTATTCATATCGCTGGACGCTATATCCTGTAAAATAAAATCATTCCTAAGTACAGATCCATCATCCCAATTCCATTCACCGATAAGATTCAACGTACTTGCCAACAGTTGATATGACGAGCTCACCGAAGATTCAAGAGTTCCCAATGTAGGGCTGGTATCAATTTGATCCAAGGTCAGAAGTCCAATGGGTTCATTTGTTAGTTCATCATTACAGCTCACAAAAGCTGTAATCATGCATATTGCCATTATGCTTTTATATATTGTTTTCATAATTAATATTTTTAAAATTTAACATTTAGACCAAATAAAACCGAAGATGAAGAGGGGTAGGTTCCTTTATCCATTAAATCTGTTGACTCCGGATCCATGCCTGTATATTTAGTTGATGTAAATAAATTTTGACCGGACACATAAAGACGAATATCCTGCAACCCTATTATACCATTTACAGTGTATCCCAATTCTACATTCTTAAGACGTATATAAGAAGCGTCCTCAACAAAAATGCTCGATACCTTACTGCTTCCGTTATCTTCAAAGGCAACCCTTGGAATTGTATTACTACTCCCTTCCCCGTCCCATGCACCTAAAACATTGGTCGTATAATTAAATGGACGTGTATCGTAATCCAATATTTTCTTAGAGTCGTTATATCTGTCAATTCCTTCTACACCTTGGAAAAGGAATGAAAAGTCAAAGTTTTTATAAGATGACGAAAACGTAATTCCATAAGTTAAATCCGGTATAGAGCTTCCTAGAAATTTTCTATCATCGGAATTGATGATCCCGTCATTGTTCAAATCTTCAAATTTAATATCGCCCGGTTTTACGCTGGGATCCAAAGTTCCGCTCAAATGACTATCAATCTCTGCCTGATTTTGATAAATGCCGACCATTTTGTACCCGTAATAGGCATTTAACGGTTGTCCCACTTGTGTTCTTGAAACTTCCCCGATAAGACTTGGTACATTGGGATGTAGTTTTTCAACATTGTTTATTACGGTACCCAGGTTTGCATTTACACTATATTTAAATTCTTTACCTGACTCCCTATAGTTTAATGAAAACTCGAACCCTTTATTACTGACCTCGCCCGCATTTACAATTGTGGGAGATACATCGCCCACAATACTTGGCAGGCCAATCGGCAATAAAATATCCGATGTATTTTTTACATAATACTCGGCAGAAAAATTTAATCTGTTATTAAAGAACCCTACATCAGCACCTATGTTTGTCGATTCGGAACTTTCCCATTTTAAATCTTCATTTCCATAACGATTTACTACTACTTTTCCATCTATTTGGCTAATTAAGGTTAAATAGGCATAGTTGTCTATCTCTTGATTTCCCAGTTTGCCCCAACCTGCCCTTAGCTTTAGATTGGATAACCATTTTACCTCCTTTAAAAAGTTTTCATCCGAAATTTTCCATCCTGCAGAAATAGAGGGAAAATAACCCCATCTATTTTTTTCTGCAAATCTGGAAGAGGCATCCGCCCTTAAATTGGTGGTAAGCATGTACCTATTGCTAAATACATAAGATGCCGAACCGAACAATGAAAACAACGCCCACTCCGAGGCACTTCCACCATTCCACAAATCGGCTTCGGTTCCACCATAGTCCAAATACCTAAATGTTTTATCCGTGATATCAAAGCGAGATCTACTTGCTCCAATAGATGAACTATAATTATCAATGTATTCTGTCCCTACCAATGCACTTATGTCATGTTTGTCATTAAGGTTTTTTATATAACTAAGGGTATTATTAAATGTAATTGTGCGTGCTTCCCCACGTTCTTCGTTCAAATTATTGGGCCTGTTTTGTCTTCCCAATCCCTGATCCGTTTCATTACCACCCCCATCATCGTCACCATAATTAACTCCGAACGCTTTGTTGTGAATAAATGACATATCAATACCTACATTGGTTCTAAATGTCAACGCTTTATCCTTTAAAAAGGAATATTCCCCATAAACATTTCCAAATGTTCTAAAATCCTTTCTTACATCGTCCGTAAAATAAGACCACGCAATGGGGTTGGTGCCCCACTCATATTTATCACTTTCCCATCCTCCTGTACTTAAATCATTGTGCCTATAAAATGGTAAATCTGTGAACGGGCTACTTTCGGTATATGTGGGGTCATTGATATCTTTATAAACAGCTCCGACCGGTGGTCTTATCAATGCAAATCTCACTACGCTTTCTCCCTTGGATGCCAATTTATCCTGTGTTGCGTATGTTAATTGAAGATTGGTCCCGATCTTGAGACGATCCGTTAAGTCTACATTAAGATTGGTCCTATAACTTAGTCTTTTGTATTTATCATTATCAAATACGACAATACCATCCTGACCGTAATAGCCCAATGACATTAAAAATTGAATTTTATCACTGCCTCCACTTGCCGTAAATTGTAAATTTTGCGATTTCCCAACCTCAAACAATTCATCTAGCCAGTCGGTATCGGAAAAATCAGCCCTTCCCTTATCTGCGGTATAAGGGTTTGTTCCCGTTCTATCAGAATTGTTCCAAGCCTTTTCAACTGTATTCATATATTGCTCCGTATTCATCATATGGGGAAGATTGGAAGCATAATGTAGCCCTGTAAAATAGTTCAAGTCAAAACTCAATTTCTCCACATTACCACTTTTGGTCGTAATCAACACTACACCACCAGATGCTCTTGAACCATAAATAGCTGCTGCGGAAGCATCTTTTAAAACAGACATTGATTTAATATCCCCTTGGTTTAAAAACCCAATATCCCTTGTTGGAATACCATCCACAACATATAATGGATTATTGTTCCCTATCGTTCCTTCTCCACGAATACGGACTTGAATAGGATCTCCAGGCGCACCTGAGCTGGATGTTACCTGCACGCCGGCAATTTGTCCCTGTAAGGCCTGCGACACATTTGCCACCCTTGTTTTCTCAAGGTCATCCATATCCACTACCGATACCGCCCCCGTTAAAGTCGACTTTTTTAACGAGGAATACCCTACCAAAACAACTTCGTCCAAAGAATTGGCACCTTCCGTCAGGGTAACACTAATTTGGTTTCTTCCATTGACCGGAACGCTTAGAGTCTCATAACCTATATAACTGAACACCAACATCGCGTTGGATTCTACATTGGATATGGCATAATTACCATCAAAATCTGTTGAAGTCCCGTTCAAAGTTCCTTCGACAACTACGTTTACCCCGGCAAGCGGACCTGTATTATCGGATACATTACCGGTAATGGTTTGCGCCAACAGGGAACTTCCGAAAAGAATAGCTCCGAAAAAAGTTAGCTTACTGATAAAATTTTTCATCATCATACGAATTGATTTTTAGAATTAAATTTTGGTTGTTCAAATTGTACCCTTTCATATCCGTAAAGAAAGTGGGAGTACTTTGCAACGAGCATCTATAGAGTCCGTTTTCTAGTTGTAGTAAAATTATAAGGAGGCAAGAACAAAATCTGTACACTATTTGGTCAAAAGTGTACACCGAACAACAACATACTGAAAATAAGTATGTTACAAAAAAATATTATAAAGTGGATACCGACTTAAGCTGATAGTTCTTTGGAGTGATATTGTACATTTTCTTAAATTCCCTATAAAAATAGGAACGGTTGTTGAACCCGGATAGATAGCATACTTCCGAGACCGTAAGTGTATTTTTTCTTAAAAGGGCAGCTGCATGTTTTAACCTAACGGTTCGTATTAGATCTCCCGGTGAGAAACCATATATATATTTAATTTTTCTATAGAACTGGGAACTACTTATCCCCAATTCCTTCTCTATTAAAGAACTTTGAAGATTTTCACTTTCAATATTATTATGTATAATCTTCAGTACCTTTTTCATAAAGTCTTTCTGGTCATCATGTTCCAAAACATTGGTAAGGCTATCAACGGGCGTTTCCTTGGACAGGTGCTTCAGCATATGTTCCTTTTCTTCCAAAAGATTTTGAACCTTTATCTGCAGGTAATCCGGATGGAAAGGTTTTGGAATATATGAATTTGCCCCGCTCTCCAGGCCTTCAATACTATGGATGACCGAATTTTTGGACGTAAGCATAACAAAAGGAATATGACAAGTAAGAATATTGCTCCTTATTTTTTTACATAATTCCATTCCATCCATTTCAGGCATCATAAGGTCGCTTATAATTAGATCGGGTATTTCCTTTTTTACCGTTTCAATGGCCTCGGCCCCATTATTAACGGTCAAGACATTATATTTATCCATCAATAGATCTTTTAAAAACGCCCTTACATCCTTTTCATCCTCAACAACCAAAACAACTTTGCGTTTATTTTGAAGGACATCGAGTGATGTTAATTTATTTGAAATATCTTCGGAATTCCCGGATACATCTTCCAAAATATTTTTTAAGTGATACGATATATTGACCTGACCTGGTTTCTCCTCCAATTCCTTATCCTTAAATTTCTCCTTGCTACAGGGGAGCAAAACATTAAATGAGGTCTCCTTATCAACTTCACTTGCAACGGTAATGTCACCCCTGAGAACTGTCGCCAAACTCCTCACATAGGCCAAACCTATGCCGGTCCTGAATTTATTGTTATCCATTTCCTTTCCTTCCTCCAACATAACAAAACGATTAAATACCTGATCCAATTTTTCTTTTGCAATGCCCTTTCCGGTATTGGATACTTTAATATTCAGAATTTTGCTATCATCTCCTTCAATAAAAATCCGGAGATTGATTTTTCCATTTTCAGGAGTGTATTTGAAGGCGTTGGACAATAGGTTAAATACAATCTTCTCAATCTTATCCTTATCAAACCAACCTTCCAAGGATGAAGGTATCTCCAATTCATATTCGGTATTGTTCTGTATGGCCCATTCATCAAATAATTCTGCAATTTGTTCTATTAAGTTCACTAAATCAAATTGCCTTACCCGTACTTCAAGATAATTGCTTTCGGCCTTCCTGAATTCGAGTAATTGTTGTGTTAAAAAGAGTAACCTTGAGGAGTTTCTTTCTATCATACTGATAAATCTCTGGTTCTTTTCACTTAAACCGACCATTTCGGAAAGTTTTTGAATGGGCCCGGTAATCAAAGTTAGAGGTGTTTGAAACTCATGGGCGACATTGGTGAAAAAAGTTAGACGGTTTTGATGAATTTCCTCCTCTCTTTTTTGATCTATAATATTTTGCCTCAACGACCTTCTTTTTTGGTAGTAACTATAGATCAGGACCAGTAAAAGAAGGAAAAGAAGGACATAGGCCGCGTAGGCTATATTTGTTCTCCAGACTATTGGATCTATTTTTATATCTATTGCCCTGGTCGGACCGCTCCAAACACCATCGCTATTGGTCCATTTCAACCACAGCGAATACTGTCCTGGAGGTACATTTGTAAAAGAAATGTTTCTTCTGTTGTTAATGTTTACCCAGTCGTTGTTAAAACCGATAAGCTGATAGGCATATTTACACTTTTCACTGTGAATAAAGGTCAGGGCCGCTAGATCTATATCGAAATAATTTTCATTATAGTCCAATAAAATTGATGGATAGGTTTTTGCCCCAGGGGAGACCACCAAGTTTTGAAAATAGGGTATTTCCTTATTTTGCCCACTTATTTTATCAATGAGAATATCCGGAACAAAATAATCTTCCTCTATTTCCGAAGGCAAAAAATAATTAAACCCCTTTATTCCTCCAAAAAACACAAATTCCGAGTCCGTACCCTTGTAAAAAGCCCCATCCGCAAACTCGTTATTTTGCAGACCCTCGTTTTCCGTGAAGTTGATGAATCTGGATTCATCGATTATAAAATTGGACAACCCGTAATTGGTACTTATCCATAAATTTGATCTTTGATCGGATATAATCCCATGCACGGTATTATTGGGCAGGCCATCTGCCACGGTATAACGCTTAAAATTTACCCCCGAATCCTTTCCATTATCCTGTAATAAATTTAAACCAAAACTGGTCCCTACCCAAAGTTGCCCTTTTGGACCTTCATACAGGCATAGAATATCATCATTGGACAGGCTTTGTGGTTCATCCCTTTTATTTTTATAAATTTTGAAAGAGTCGGATTCCTTATTGTAAAGATTTAACCCGCCCAATCGGGTACCTATCCATAATTCCCTTTCGTTCTTGGGAAGGATTGAAAAAATTATATTACTGCTCAGGCTGTTTTCCGCATATTCTCCCGCTACATATTTTTTAAATTGGCTTACTTCAAGTTCCTCTCCATTTCGTTCAATTTTGAGGCGTATCATTCCATAACCATTGGTTCCCAACCATATAAATCCCTTCTTGTCCTGATAAATGGTATAGGTGGACTTAAAAAAATCGATCTGGTCACTTCCCTTTATTCGGGACCAATTAATAAGTTTTGACCTTTTTATATCATAAACATCTATACCTTCCCCATCCGTTCCTATAAAAATTAAGCTGTCCTGCCCAGTATGCAATGCATAGACCGAATTGTTAATGGCACTATTATTTTGATCGAAATTTTCATATTGTAAAGGTTCCTGTACATTACGATAAAATTTTGCCGGAAAGCGAAACAATCCTTTTCCTTTGGTTCCCACCCAAAAGGAATTTCCTTTGGCCTCTGTAAACGCTCTTATAATGCCCTCACTAAATTCAGGAACTTGTGTCTTGGTAATTACATTAAAAGACTTTCGGAGCGGGTATAACTTAAAAATCCCCTCCCCATCGGTACCGACCCAAATAACGTTTTCATTTCCTTGAAAAATAGTGGTTATCTTTTGATTTCTAAGAAATTCCTGCCAAGGAAGATTTATTCTTTTTCCATGATTGTCAATAATTAAAAACTCGGATTTATTGGACAACAAGAGGCCTTCGGATATATTTCCAATTACATTTTCAATATTCCTTTCGTCAACTTCAATCGAACTTTGATCCAACAAGGAGTATATCCCTATCTTTCGGGCCTTCGAGATGATACTTAATTTTTGATTTTGTATTATATCGAAGTCATGGACATTTTTAGAAACTATCACTATACTTGAAACACTTCTTTGGGCATCATTTTTAATAGTAATCTTCAAGCGGTACAATTCACCATTATCAAATAGCAGTAGTAAATCACCTGTGGGCGCGAACAACATCTTTTTAACAGCCTCCGTGGGAAGATTACGGGAATTCAATCGCTGAAAACCGTCCTTAAAAAAGTAGCCTATTCCCCAATCCTTAACCGCGCAGAAAACTGTTTTGGATGAATCCAAAGCCATGTTAAATTCAGATTCAGAGACGGGAGGATTATTTATTCTAGTAAAATAATAACGTCGAAAAGTATCTGTTTTCTTGTCGTAACTATTAATCCCATGAATTGTGGTCATCCAAATTTGACCAGATTTGTCTTCATCAATTTTAAGTATCACCTGATTGCTCAAGCTATTCCCATTATTTAACTCTGGACGAAATATTTTGAATTTACTCCCATCATAGCGATTTAATCCATCCCAAGTTCCAATCCATAGCAGATTATCCGAATCTTGAAAAATTGTATTAATGGAACTATTCGAAAGCCCAAGGGAATTATCAATTTGCTGAAATTTATATTTTAATTCCAGATCAATCTTGGCAATGTTCGATTTATCCGGGCTATCAATAGAATTATGATCCTCAGTTATGATTCCGGAATTATTGGAATTGACGGTACTATTCTGAGCTATACCAATACATATGCAAAAAATAGAAACGAACAGTAAATTACTTTTTACATTAAAAAACAGCATAAAACGATATAAACTAAAATTGATCAGATATGAGGGCTTCTATTAAGAAAATCGTAAAATACCCAAACATGATTTGTTTTTGGTTATAAAACCGGGCCCGCCATATTAATGAATATAGCTAAGTTAGTCCTCTTTACAATACCAATCTATTTCCAAATCATTAATACAATGAAATTTTTAATGGAACAATAAGAATACCATTAAACCAAAATATTGGGCCGGATAAACCCCCGCCCAATATTTAATAACATATTCAATGGGGTTTGTTCAGTACTTTTTGCTCTGTTCAATATACTTCTCATCCAATTCTTTGGAATCCTTGTATTTTATCCTTAGCTGGGCCAATTTTTCCTTTAGTTCCTTGACGACCTCCGTATAGTCCGGATCATTATAAACATTGTTCAACTCCTTGGGATCTTTAATGCGATCATATAATTCCCATTCGTCCACATCATAATAAAAATGGGCCAATTTGTACTCCTTGGTCACTATGCCATAATGACGTTTTACCATATGTACACTGGGATATTCATAATAATGATAATAGACCGCCTCCCTATTCCATTTATCGCTTTCCCCTTTTAACAAGGGCATTAAACTTTCCCCTTGCATATCCCCTGGTGCCGTAATTTGGGCCGCTTCCAAAAAGGTCTGGGCAAAGTCCAGGTTCTGCACCATTTCCTCCTCAGTGGTTCCCGGTTTTATTTCATTGGGCCAACGTATAAGTAATGGTGTTTTAAAAGACTCGTCGTAGATAAAACGCTTATCGAACCAACCATGCTCCCCTAAATAGAACCCTTGGTCCGAAGTATAGACCACTATGGTATTTTCGGTCAGACCGTTGTTGTCCAAATAATCCAACACCCTTCCAACATTGTCATCCACAGAGGAAATACTGCCCAAATAATCCTGCATATAGCGCTGGTATTTCCAGATCATCTTTTCCTTGTCGGTCAAAGTAGGCCATTTTTCCTTAAAATCCTGGTTAATGGCATCGATAATAGGCTTGTATTCTTGTTTTTGTTCTTCATTTCCACGATTGAATTCATTGTACACACTCGCTTGGGATCCTTCAACAAATGGCTCCACCCCTCCCATTTCTTCCAAAGTTTCCGGCCAAATCTTACTGTCATGGCTGTACTGCATATGGTACAACAAATTCATCTCTGCCGTTTTGGCCGCAGTACCCCTGTTGGAATAATCATCGAATAAGGTTTCCGGCAGGGGAAAGGTTTTTTTGGTATATTCCTTAAACTTGTCCGCCCTTGGCCACCAAGGCCTATGCGGAGCCTTGTGCAAATACATTAAAAAAAACGGCTTGTTGGGATCCCGTTTTTTATCCAACCATTCCAAACTCATGTCCGTTATAATATCCGTTACATAACCGGTAATGGTGGTATCACCTTTTTGGGTGATAAAATCCGGGTTGATATAATGTCCCTGTCCGGGCAGGATCATAAAATCGTCCACTCCCTTCGGATTATTTCCAAAATGAAGCTTGCCAAACATGGCGGTTTGGTAACCCGCCTTCTGAAAAATTTGGGGAAAGGTAACCTGGGTGGTATCGAACGGATTGTGATTGTCTATTTTCCCATTAATATGGGTATGCTTTCCTGTAAGTATGGTAGCCCTTGATGGAGCGCAGATGGAATTGGTGACGCTGGCGTTTCTGAACAACATCCCCTCTTTGGCCAAACGATCAATATTAGGGGTCTGGATCAAATGGTCGCTATAGGCACTAATGGCCTGATACGCATGATCATCGGACATTATAAACAGGAAATTGGGTTTCTGGGACTTCTTCCCTTCTTTCTCGGCACAACTGTACAATGATAAAAGGCATAGGGCAGCAAGGGAAAATAATGGCAATACTTTCATAGGATCGGGTAGTTTAAATAAGACTCTACTAAGAACTCATTTAAACTTCTCTGATTGAAGCGAAAATCAGCAATTTTTTGCCCAATTGAGAAAAGTTTAAATGAGTTCAATATAAAAAACAATAAATATATAAGGTTTATGGATAAACTTCAAATAAATTTGGGAGTAGTAGATAAAGGACCCCATATAGGAAAAGCCATTCTACACGCATGTAAAATGGCTTTTCTTTAAGTAATTGATAGCTCTTGGCAGGCCTTATCTTTCCCAACCTCCTCCCAAGGCCCTGTACATCCCTACCTTGGCCAACATTTGGTCCTTTTTGGTCTCTACAAGTTCCTCACTGGATTCCAGGGCATCGCGCTGGGTCAATAATACCTCCATATAGTCTGCCCTGGCCGACTGGAAAAGTCGAATGGAAATGTCGATAGACTCCATAAGTGCCTTCACCTGTCCCACTTTCAATGCATAGCTCCTGTTAAGGTTATCTATATTGGACAACTGATTTGCCACCTCGATATAGCCATTCAAAATGGCCTTTTCGTACTCGTACACGGCCTGTATTTGCCTAGCATTGGCATTACCATAGGCCGCCTTTATTGCATTTCTATTGATCAATGGGGCTACTATATCGCCCATGGCATTATATAACAGTGATTGTGGCGTAGAGGTCAAAAACTTGGGTTTAAAGGCTTCCAATCCAACACCGGCCTGTATCCCCAGGGAAGGGTAAAAATTGGCCTTGGCCACTTTAACATCCAATTTGGCCGCAGCCAGTTCATATTCCGCCTGCCTTATATCCGGCCGGTTTTGCAGCAATTGGGACGGTATGCCCGGATGAACGGGGGCAACCTCCCTATCTATAAAACCATCGGAATTCCTCAAAATAGGCTGTGGCGACCTCCCGATCAAAAAATTGATTTTATTTTCGGTCTCTACGATCTGCTGTTGAATGTCGTATTTCTGACTTTGATTCTTTAACACCTCTGCCTCAAACCGCTGTACGGCCAACTCTGTTGCCCTGGCCGCTGTTTTCTGAAGTTTCACTATGGCAAGGGCATTCGTTTGAATGGCCAGGTTTTTTTCAATAATGGCCAACTGGCTATCCAAGGCTACAAGCTCGTAATAGGAAGCGGCCACTTCGGAAACCAGATTGGTCACCATAAAATTCTTTCCCTCAACAGAGGAAAGATATTCGAAAACCGCCGATTTTTTGGCGTTTCGAAGCTTTTTCCATACATCCACCTCCCAAGAGGCATATGCGCCTACCATAAAATTGGGCAATGGTTCCGGAAATTCCTCCCCTTCCCGAATCTCCAGATGCTCTTCTACCGCACCATTTCTGGTATATTCGCCCACTTTTTCAACTTCCGCTCCGGCCCTGATATTCACTGAGGGCAAATATTCCCCTTTTCTGGTCCTGATCTCATTTTTGGCCATCTCCACCTGTTGCAACATAATATTCAGTTCCTGGTTCTTTATCAGGGCCGTATCTATCAATGCGATAAGTTGGGGATCGGAAAAATATTCCCTCCAATGGACATTGGCACTGTTCAGGCTGTCTTCCGATTGATTTTGATACCGGTCCGGAACCTCTGAATTTTCTTCCAACAACGATTTTGAAGGAACACAGGAATATACAGCTACAACTGCAAGCATAGTAAGCCCGTACACCTTGCCTTTTTTTATGGATAATATGCTATTATTTTTCATCATCTTTTCCTTTGGTTAGTTTTTTCAAAAGTTTCGTAATCTCCCTAAGTTTGGCCCTGGTCCTGCTTTCCCCCTCACTGGTACGCATCAATTCTTCGGAAAAGGGCTCGCTGGCCTCATCTTTGATAAGGTTCCTTCCTTCTGCCATACTACCAAAAATGTAATATAGCCCCGGTATTACCAATACCCCGAATAAAGTACCGATAAACATTCCGCCCAAAGCCGACCCTCCAATGGTCCTGTTTCCAATGGCTCCGGCCCCGGTAGCCACTACTAGGGGAATCAAACCGGCAATGAACGCAAAGGAAGTCATCAAAATAGGTCTGAAACGGGCGCGGGAACCTTCAATTGCCGCTTCAAGAATAGTAGCTCCCTGCCTATGCTTTTGAACGGCGAACTCTACAATAAGTACGGCGTTCTTGCCCAACAGACCTACCAACATAATCACCCCTATCTGGGCATATACATCATTGGCCAGACCCATCATTTTCAGCAATGCAAAAGAGCCGAAAACACCAACGGGCAACGAAAGGATAACCGCAAAAGGCAATAGAAAGCTCTCATATTGGGCCGCCAGTACGAAATACACAAATATCAATACAATGATAAATATATATAGTGATTCATTCCCTCTTTTGGCCTCATCGTACGAAAGCCCCTCCCAAGCAATGTCATAACCCCTGGGCAAGGTTTGGGCCGCCACCTCTTTAATGGCATTTATTGCGTCTCCGGTAGTGAATCCAGATGCCGGAAGCCCATTGATCGTGGCAGAATTGTACAAATTGTAGCGTGTGATCTCATTGGGGCCCAAGCGCTTTTCCATAGTCATAAAAGCGGAATAGGGTACCATTTCCCCTTCCTCATTTTTTACGAACAATTTCTCCAAGTCCGATGGAAGTGCCCTATACTCGGGGGCCGACTGGGTATAGACCTTAAAGAACCTTCCGAACAGTATAAAGCCTTGCTCGTAGGTACTCCCGATCAAAATATTCAGATTTTCCATGGCCTTACCGATGGAAACCCCTTTTTGCATGGCAATCTTATTATTGATCTTAAGTTCGTACTGGGGATAGTTGGCCGAGAAAAAAGAGAACAATCCTGTTAATTCCTCCCTTTTGGCCAAGGCATCCATAAAGTCATCGTTGATCTTTCCAAAACCATGATAATCCGTAGAGTTGGTCTTATCCAACAAACGCATGGAAAATCCGCCCGAAGAACCAAAACCAGGTACCGCTGGCGGCTCAAAGTATTCTATCCTTGCCCCTAAGTTTTGTGTCTCCTCTTCCAATTCCTCCATGATCTCATGTACGGAGTGATGACGCTCGGACCAAGGTTTTAAATTGATCAGGCAGGTACCTGCATTGGAACCACGCCCTTCGGTCATAATCTCATACCCTGCCAGGGAGGAAACGGATTCCACACCATCCATCTCTTCACAGATCTGCTGTAATTTTCTGGCCACGTCATTGGTCCTTTCCAGGGTTGCCCCCGGCGGCGTTTGTATAATGGCATATATCATCCCCTGGTCCTCATTGGGAATAAATCCTGCCGGCAGCGATTCGTTGGTAAAGAATATTCCGGCACAAAAGGCCAATAATATGCCAAAGGTGACGATTCTTCTGGTGACGATCTTATCCAATAGATTTACATAGGTTCCCGTAAGTCGTTCAAAACCTTTATTGAACCAGGCAATAAATTTATCCACGGGCGATTTCCTTTTGGGCTTCCCATGATTATTTTTTAACATTATAGCACAAAGGACAGGGGTAAGGGTAAGGGCAACAACGGCCGATATGACGATAGATCCGGCCATGGTAATCGAAAATTGCCGGTAAAATACCCCCACAGGACCGGTCATAAAGGAAATGGGAATAAATACGGACACCATCACCAAGGTAATGGCAATGATTGCCCCCCCAATCTCGCTCAACACCTCTGTAGAAGCCTTATAGGGCGTTAAATGTTGCTCCTCCATTTTAACGTGAACTGCCTCGACCACCACGATGGCGTTATCCACAACAATACCAATGGCGAGCACCAGAGCAAATAAGGTAATAAGGTTAATGGACAGCCCGAAAAGCTGCATTACAAAAAAAGCCCCGATCAAAGAAACCGGCACCGCAATGATCGGGATCAACGTAGATCGCCAATCGCCCAAGAAAAGAAAAACAACTATGGCCACCAAAATAAAGGCGTCCCGAAGCGTATGGAGCACCTGTTCTATAGAGGCATCCAAAAAGTTGGCAACGTCATAGCTTATCTTATAATCCAATCCGGGAGGAAGGTCCTTTTTAAGCTCCTCCAATTTGGACTTGACCTCATCAATAACATCCTTCCCATTACTGCCCAAGGTCTGTTTCAAAATAATCGAGGCAGATGGACGACCATCCAAATTTGAATAAATATCGAAGAATTCGCTGCCAAGTTCCACATCGGCCAAATCGCCCAAAGTAATGGTCTCCCCATCGGCATTGGCACGAACAATAATATCCTTGTACTGTTCCGGTTGATTATAGCGCCCTTCATAGGTCAATACATATTCCAAAGACTGGGATTTTATTCCGGAACTTTGCCCGATCCTTCCCGGCCTGGCAATGATACTCTGGTCTTGCATGGCCTCCATGATCTCTTCTGCAGATACATTGTAGGCCCGCATACGATCTGGTTTTAACCATACCCTCATGGCATACTTTCGACTACCCAATATCTGGGCACTGGCAATACCGTTGATACGCTGTATTTCGGGTATTATTTTGGTATAGGCATAATTGTAAAGAAACTTTTCATCGTTATGCCCGTCCTCGGTAAACAGGTTTACGTACATCAACATACTGGGTTGGACCGGAGTTATGACCACCCCTTCCTTCTGCACCAGTTCGGGCAAGTTAGGCATTACCTGATCTACCCGGGTCTTCACCATTACCACTGCCGTATTGGGATCCGTTCCCGGTTCAAAAATAACGCGCAGGGTACCTTCACCGGCACTGGTGGCATCGGAGGCCAGATAGCGCATTCCCTGTACACCGTTAATAGCCGTTTCCAACGGAATTAGGGTGGAATTCACCAATACGTCCGCACTGGCGCCCGGGTAAGCTATAAAAATGTTTACGGTAGTAGGTGCAATTTCGGGAAATTGGGAAATGGGCAATTGTTTTATGGCCAAAAGGCCGGTAAAAACGATCATGACGGATATGACTATGGCCAATACCGGTCTTTTTATAAATTTTTTGAACATCTTTTATGAAATTAGGTTAGGTACAAAAATTAATCCCCCAAGAAATTTTAGCGGTTTTCCAATCCTATAGATTGGAAAGATGCCCCATACATTGGGCAATTAATTTTTATGGTTCCTATTAAGTTTTACTTACTCGGCGTAAAGGGACAAGTTGTTAATAACCGATTTAGGTTCAATAAACTCGGTTGCCACATGATCCCCGTCCTTTACCATACGAATGCCGTCCAGTATTATTTTATCCTTTTCGGAAAGTCCTTTTTCTACAATAAAAAGATTGGGCAGTTCCCCTGCAATAGTGATTTCCTTTTGTTTAACTACAGACTTATCATCAACTACGAAAACATATTTCTTGTCCAAAACCTCAAAGGTGGCTTTTTGGGGAATGATCAAGGCATTATTGTAAGGCACCTGCATAATTATGCTGCCTGTTTCACCATGTCGTAAAATACGCTCGGGGTTGTCAAAAGTAGCCCTAAACGCAATATTACCGGTCTCATGGCTAAACTCTCCTTCAATGGTTTCAACAATACCGGTCTGATCAAAGCGCTTATTGTTGGCCATTAAAAGCCCGACCTCCTTTTTACTATCCTTATCCACGCTGGTAATATAGTCCAGATATTCAGCTTCGGGAACATTGAAATACACCCACATCTTACTGTTGTCGGACAGGGTAGTCAATAATTCCCCTTCATCCAAAAGACTACCTTCCCTAACATGAAGGTGGTCCATAATACCATCAAATGGGGCCTTGATATTGGTAAAGCCCAAATGGGTCTCGGCGAGCATTACTTCTGCCTTTGCCTTTTCAAAATTTGCCTTTGCCATGGCCAGTTCATTTGCAGAGACTACATTGCCTTCTGCCAATAATTTAGTGTTTTCATATTCTATTTCAGCTACCCTGGCCTCTGCCGTGGCTTTTTGAAATTCCGCTTCATAGACATTTGGCATAATGTGGAACATTTGTTGGCCCTTTTTTACGGATTGCCCTTCATCCACAGAGATTTCCTTTAAATAGCCCTTTTCCAATGCACGTACCTCAATATTTCTAATACTATGTATTTGGCAGACATAGTCTTTTACAGCCGCAGTATCCTTTTTTATCGGACTGGTCACGAGATATTTGGTTTCCTCTGGTTTTTCATGTTTTTTGGAGTTACAGCTTAATTGGCTTAGAAGTATACACACGCCAATAATCATGGGGGATTTCCTCATAATCTTAATATATTTAAATGAATAATTGGTTTTTGGTAAATAAAATGAAAGGCAAGTCCGCTTAAAATAGTTTTGGACATGCTCCATCCTGATTAAAACAGTATCGAAAAAAAATAGGGGAACAGGCCTTGAAATGATTAGGCCCATCCAAGTATTCTAGATTCTGAACACCTGGAACCGAATATACCTTTTATAAGGAGTGGTAAAGGGACGGTAGTTAATGTAAATGTCACCTTTTTCAAGATCGGAAGATAAAGGTCCCAACATTTGGGCATAAAAAATGGCAGTTGCAGCACCACCATAATTCAAATTTGTTTCCGAAGAAAGTACAATTTCTTCACTCTCCTCTTCCTCTTCCTCTGTATCCGTAACTTCCGCCAAATATGGCTTGTGAAATTCAAAATCAAAAGTATTTTCAAATATAATAGGGGCCAATTCCTGTTCCGCCCCACAGGGCGAACTTTCAGAAGCGGCAACATTTAAAACTGAAAAATAACGGTCAACCTCAAAATTGGAATGGGCATAAATAGTGCTGCATCCATTTATTAAAAGGATGCAAAGAAGTAGTATATATTTTTTTAATGCCCGATACATTCGGGAATCAAAGCTAGACCTTGGATTTTATACCTACAAATAGTAGTTGTTAAAATTAGTTAAAATAAAATGGCGATACATTATTTTTATGAAAACCGAAGGTCTTTTGTATTGAAAATCAATTAATAACAATTCCACATTACCTCTTTTGATAATTAATCATAATTCCACTACCCGGGTCGCAAGGAAATCCAAAGTTAAGGGCCTTATAAACAAACATAGAAGTGTTAAACATGACCCCATATTTTTTTAAAAACATCTACGATGTATAATTTCTTATATTAGGGGCCATCGGTAAGAAACGGATCAATACCTTTTACCGTAAAAGCAAACATAAACCCCTATGTCCATATCTAAATACAGCCTATTGTTTAAAATATTGGCCATCTTTCATACTGCGACCACTACCATGTTCCCCCAAGCAAAACATATGGAAGATCGCCCGCCCAATATTGTTTGGATCACTTCGGAAGATAATTCCAAGCATTACCTAAAACTTTTTGATAGCAATGGCATTCCCACTCCCAATATTCAATCCCTGGCCGAAAAGGGGTTGGTCTTTGACCGGGCATTCTCCAATGCCCCTGTGTGCAGCGTGGCCCGATCTGCCATAATTACAGGTTGTTACGGACCGCGTATCGGGGCCCAATTCCATAGAAAAATGGTGGCGGTCCCTATGCCCGATTCGCTCAAAATGTTTCCTGCCTATTTAAAACAGGCTGGGTATTACACCACCAACAATAGTAAGGAAGATTATAATCTTATTAAAGGAGATGGAGTTTGGGACGATTCTTCAAAGAAGGCCAGTTGGAAAAACAGGAATAAAAATCAGCCTTTTTTCCATGTCTTCAATATTGGGGTCTCACATGAGTCGAGCCTGCACTTTACTATTGGGGACATGGAAGCGACATTGCCCGAAACCAAGGTAAACTCCTTTAAGATTCAGCCCAACCACCCCGATACCGACTTATTTAGATACACCAACGCCCTATACCGGGATAAAATTAGGGAGATGGATCGGCAGGTCGGGACCATTATCAATGAACTAAGGATAGATGGAAGACTGGACGACACCTTTATTTTTTACTTTGGCGATCACGGTGGGGTATTGCCCGGAAGCAAGGGATATCTATACGAAACCGGGCTACATGTACCAATGGTAGTCCACGTTCCCGAAAAATATAAACATCTTGTAAACAGTCCTGTTGGCAGCACTGTAAACGATTTTGTCAGCTTTATAGATTTGGCACCCACAGTATTGAATCTTGCAGGAATTACGATACCAAAAGGAATGGACGGAAAGGCATTTTTAGGCCCGGATATCAATAATGAAACTGTGACCGCCCATAATGAGACCTATAGTTATGCGGATAGGTTCGATGAAAAATATGATTTGGTGAGGGCGGTACGAAAAGGGAAATATAAATATATTAGAAACTATCAGCCTTTTAATTTTGATGGGTTAATGAACAACTATCGTTACAAGCAATTGGCATACCAAGAATGGAAGACTTTGTACAATAAGCGAGACCTGAACAAAATACAATCGGCCTTCTTTGAAACCCGTCCCCCCGAAATGCTCTTTGATATTGATGCAGACCCTTATGAAACAAAAAATCTGGCCAATGACCCCGAGTACAGGACAACGTTAATAGACCTTCGCAACAGGCTCAACACCTGGGTAAAAGGAATGCCTGACCTTTCCTTCTACCCCGAACATTTCCTTATAGAGGATGCTTTTACAAATCCTGTGGCCTTTGGTACCAAACATAAAAAAGAAATTGGGAAATATATTGAAATTGCCGATCTGGGATTATTAAATTTTAAGAAGGCCAAAAATTCTTTAAGCTCGGCCCTGAACTCTTTAGATCCTTGGGAAAGATATTGGGCCATCATTGTCTGTAGTACATTTGGAAAGCAGGCCATGGCCTTGGCACCCATAATTGGATCCATGGCCACCAAAGACCCAGAGCTAACAAACAGGGTACGTGCGGCAGAATTCTTGGCAATTTCAAAACAATCCGATCCTTCAGCAGTAATGACCAAGGCCTTGTACGGGTCGGACAAACCCAGTGAGGCCCTGCTCATTTTAAACTCGATAGCGTTGATGACATCGGGCAAATACAACTATATATTTAATATTGAAATGGATAAAATATCCAAAACAGTTGCCGAAGATCCGGAAGTGATGCGTAGATTGGAATTCTTAAAATCTTTGTAGCCCATTTGGGAGTGGATGCCGTATTATTCTTTTTTCGCCACCCACTTTATGCCTTCTATTAGGTGCTGCCTTCCAAAATCCGTATCCAAGGAACGGATGTCATGGCCCAATTCCGTATAAAAGAATCTTCCTCCGCCCCAATCCCTGGTCCAGGCTATAGGATGATCTTTCCCCATTGGTACGCCTCCCCTGGTCTTGAAGTATTCCCTGACCGGTTCGTATGTAGATTCGTCCACCCTCAGTAAAACCTGTATCCCAGGTAAACCGGTAACCGTATTGGTATGGTTGGTCCAATCCGCTTCATACCAGAACTCCCTGCCCATCCCCTTAACGGTAGGATGGTCCATTGCCCCGGGATCCACTACCACTTTCGCTTTAAGAAATTCAGAATCGCTATTAAAATCGCAACCTCCCAATTCCATTATCCAGGGCCAGTTTTCCTGATGAACCAGCAGGGCATGGAGACCAACAATTGCTCCCCCGGCCCTGTACCATTCTTCAATGCCATTACGCTGTTCCCGATTCAGTACTTTATCCAAAACATTTGCATTGTTGAACAGCAAAACATCATAATTACTTAGCTTTTCCTTAGATAGATCTGTCCCGGTCTCACTTACGTCTATCTGCATATTATGCTCGGCACCAAGCCGAACGATCCATCCATTCACTATAGGGATATCGGGATGGCGGAACCAACCGGTACCGGAAAAAAGCATCACCTTCAATGCCGTCCCATTTCCCATCGCATTGTGCTCATATCTTTTCTTTTGATGGTCAACATCGAGATGCTCTTGTGCAATTAACCGAAAACTTGATAAAAATAGCGCCCATAAAAAGAGGATTGCAACAATTTGGTTTCCTTTATTTTTCATCTTAAAAATTTTTATCAATCATTAATACTAAAGAAGTTGACACACGATTATTTGATATTGGATTTCAATAAAAATAAGGTTTTATAAGTATTTATAGGATAAAAATCTTCCTGACAATAACCCAAGCTGAGCATTCTACTTTTTCAACTCAGAAACTATTCGTACCGGCACAAATAGGAGGTTTGGCCTACCGACTTCACCTTGAAGGAACTCTGAGCGGCTACTTTAAAAGAAGTACCGGCCTTAAAAGATTGCCATTCGGATTCCCCCGGCAACAAAGCAATTAATTCCCCTTCCACCACTATCATGGTTTCCTTGGAAGAGGTACCAAATTCATACTCCCCTGGTTCCATTACGCCTATGGTCGATTTTCCACTGGCCGAGGTATACCCCAAGGATTTTACAGTTCCATCAAAATATTCATTGCTCAAGATCATAAATTTATTTTTATTGCATAGCCCACAAATATAAAAAAAGGAAGTTCGGAATAGTTATAATCATCATATTTTTAAATGTACCAACCCTCCAATTTGCACTGCCACCATTTCGTTCACAAGAGAATGGTTTTTAACAACTTTGGAGTATCTTTAAGTAATCTTTATTTATAATAAAAATGAGAATAATTATTGTCCTATTGGTGCTAATTTCATGGGAAACAAGAACCCAAAATCCAATTGCCGAACCTAACGATTATTTAAAGGAAATCAAAAAAGAGCTAAAAATAGAATGGCCCAATAACCGGACGATCAATCTAGTATTCCATGGGCATTCGGTTCCTGCCGGCTATTTTAAGACCCCTGTTGTAAACACCCTGGATGCCTACCCTTTTCAAGTACTGAAAGGAATAAAGGAACACTACCCCCATGCCGTAATCAACATAATCAATACCTCCATTGGGGGAGAGAATTCTGTTAGCGGCGCGGAACGATTTGAGGCCGGGGTCCTCATACATAGGCCCGATGTACTTTTCTTGGACTACGCCCTAAATGATACGGGAATTGGTCTTGAAACGTCCTATGAAGCATGGCATTCCATGATCGGTAAGGCCTTGGACCAAAAAATTAAAATAATCCTCCTGACCCCTTCCCCGGACCAACGGATAAACATTATGGAAACAGATAATGTATTGGGCCAGCACCAAAAACAGATCCGGAAATTGGCCATGGAAAATGGGATTGGACTAGTGGATAGCTACACCTTATTTAAAGAAAAAGCAGTTGCAGGCGATAGCATTTCGAAATATATGTCCCAGGTAAACCATCCCAATAAGGAAGGCCACAAGCTCATTGCCGATGAAATCCTTACCTATTTTCAATAATGAACGGAACATGGGAACAAACACCTCGGAAATGAAAATCAGGGAAATTTTAATTTTAGGAATCTTTTTATGTGTTAGCCTATCGTGTAGGGCCAACGAGCGCTGTACTTTTAAAGTACTTGCATTCTACACCGCCAAAAATGACGCTGCCCACATCAGTTTTGTTAGAGAGGCCAATACATGGTTCTCCAAAACAGGGCACAAATTTAATTTTTGCTACGAAGCTACCGATAATTGGAACCTTTTAAACGAGGAATACCTTTCAGCTTATCAAGTCGTAATATTTCTGGATACACGCCCAGAAAATCCATTGCAAAGGTCGGTCTTTGAAAAGTATATGAAAAATGGTGGCGGTTGGTTGGGATTCCATTTTTCGGCTTTTGCGCTGTCCCCTTCCTCCTATCCGAATAACTGGGATTGGTACCAAAATTCGTTTTTGGCCTGTGGGGCATACTCTGGCAATACTTGGAGACCTACGGCCGCAACTCTTAAAGTGGAGAACAGGGACCATCCCATTACCCGAAAATTTCCTAAAAAAATAAAATCCACCCCAAATGAATGGTACAAATGGGAAAAAGACCTTCAGACCAATACGGACATTGAAATTCTTTTATCGATCCACCCCAAAAGTTTTCCACTGGGAACAGGGCCGAAACCCCATGAAATATGGCATAGTGGATACTATCCCGTAGTATGGACCAATAAAAAGTATAGAATGGTGTACTTTAACATGGGACATAACGATATTGACTACGAAAACGGAACCCATGAAGAACTGTCCCTTACCTTTGGCAAAGAGGACCAGAACAGACTAATATTGAATGCCCTATTATGGGCGGGGAAAAGGAATGTAAAAACATGAATAAAAAACCGACCATAAAAATCAAAGACAACAAAGTGGGAATGATCGGCTATGGTATGTTATCCTCTTTGGAGAGTATTGAGGAAATTCTGGGAAGAAAATACCAGGACACTATTTATTGGATACATCTTAAAGGCATGCAGCGCGCCTGGAATTTTGTAGCCCCCAATAACGACCCGAATTTTCCCGCAGAATATATAAATTATGATTCCTTTTGTCTTAAAAATAACAGTGCCGTACCTTACGAAAAGTCTATTTTTCTGAATATTATAGAGAATAAGGATATACGATTAAACTGTATATTGTATTTTGTAACCCATGAGGAATTGGTATTGTTTGATGAATTTGAATTTGGGTACAAAAGAATAGATGTAACCGATCGCGTTGAAGAATACCATTTTGAAAACGGTAAAGTCTATGCATACAAGGCACTTCCGGCATATGAATATGACGTCAATTATGACGAGGACAAGAGTATTATAGAAAAAAGTTATTTGGATTTAGTTTTGGCATCCTATGATACCCAAGGGAGCGAAACCCGCAAAGAATTTGACCTTTCCACCATTCCCCACGACCCCAATTTGGTTGCTCCGGTAATCCATAAAAAGATAAGGGAATAGTTTTAGGACAAATATACAGAACCGATAATTTTCTTATATAAGAACGCCCCTCTTTAAAATAGGGGCGTCCATCCTCCTTTATAAGCCGAATGAAACTGAATTAACAGAACACTCCTTCAAATTTACCGGCCCGCATCATTTACGCTTTCTATTCTGCCGGGCTTCCAATTTCTGCTTGATTTTCTCTTGTTTTTTAATCTTTAGATCCACTTTGGGGGCTTTTAATTTTTTCCCTCTAGCCATGATTATAATTTTAAATAATTAATAAAAAAATATAAAACGGCAATCCTAGAGTGTTATAACCATTACCTACGAGTCATAGCAAATACGGACACAATTAACCATTGTTGTCAAAAATAAATGGGAGTAAGGTTATAGGATTGTTTTAAGCACACTCGCGGGTGCTTAAAAATTCGGGAAGATAATTTTCGATTTTCTTATCGAAGGATTTTGCAAATACAACCCAACAAAAAAATCGGACAAACCGAAATCTCCTCGGTCTTGACCAAAGTTATATTTTTCTACTATATCAAAATAATGGCCTTCCATAATCAAGAAGCAATACTGTTTCATTCAACAATATCAGTACGAGTTGCACCGTAGCTGTTCCGTTCCAAACATACATAATATAAATATATCCATCAAATTTAAATGCCCGTAAATCCTTCACAATTATTCAACCTGCCTATAGAAAACGATTTTCCCAATTTTGTCGCAAACGATTAAAAACATGGAAATACTATTGGACAATAGTAATACTTTTTCCCAAAAAATTCTTAAGCACAAAATGTACCGAAACAATCAATAAAAGCAAAAAGAGATATTCATTAAAAAAATTATCCTTGGAAGGAAAACTAGGGACGTACAACTTAAAGGCCAATAGATAACTTACCGCACATAAACCCAAAAAGGACAAGCTATATCGCCAGTTCCTAAAGCAATCCAAATATAGACCGGGTTTCATTAAAAGTGCCAGTTCCTTTCCGAACAATTGCCCGGCCAAAGGCCATAAAAAAATAAGTGGCAAGGCAAATAATCTGGTTTCCCTGGCCAAGGTAGCTGCCATTACAATGGGCGTATTAATGGCCACTGCCAGTAGAAACGCCCGGACGTATTTTTTTTCCAATGCAGAAAATATCCAGGACTTTTTACCCATATAAAGAAAATATAGACTAGGACCCAAGACCAGGAAAAATGACACTACGGATTCTACGGCGCTGGCAAAAGTTCCAAAATTCTGAAAATAACAGCTCAGCCTATTCGCGGCCACCTCCGAGGTTTCATTCCAAATACCGCTGGCCCATATAAATATCCCCAAATAAATAACGTATAAGGGAATTGGAAGAAAGAGTAGGAATAATTTTTTCTTGACCAATGATGTCTCCTTGTTGTTGGTTTTTAAACTGAGGCCCGAAAAAATAATGGCCAACCCTGGTATTAGAAAAACAGTGCTTTCCCTAGCTATAGTGGCCATTAAAAATAAGGGGACATAGTTCCGCCACTTTTCTTGGATCAGAGCAAGAATACCGAGCATAATCAAACAATATTGTAAAGGCTCATCATAACTAAAGACCGGGGGGAAAAAAGCAAATAGAATGGAAAATGTCAGAAAATAGGCTACTTGGTTAAATAGTGCCTGACCCTTTGTTGCCCGAAGCCTTAATGAAATTTTATAGATCAATAATCCACTAAAAAACAGCAACAACAGATTTACCAGTACAAAGGACTCCCCTAACGTAATTCCAAAGATGCCCGAAGATCCCTCAATTAACAAAGAGGTCAATGGACGTCTCGCAAAGGGGGCAAATTCCTGATGGTATCTAATTTGGGAGGCCAAAAAAACATGGGACAGCTTAGTGTTGTTTTCATTCAACATACTATCCGATATAGGCAGCATATGAACGCCGTATATCAGCATAACAAACAAAAAACTAACAATATACTGTAAATAGCCTTTCATAGCATCGTTACCAATGATGGGCCTAAAAGTAAACAAAACATTAGTTGGTTGTTATATAGCAAAATGTTTATTCCTTCAGAAAAAAAAGTGGTTTCTTAGGCAGGAAAACCTATGCACTGGTATTCCACCTATAGTAAACTACCTCGGGGCATTCCCTCCTGGACGGGCGGACAGGTTTAAATCTCGATTATCGAGTAAATTATCGTCTATGCCAGAGACTCCAAAGCCAGCCATGCCATTAATCCCCCACCTATTTCCAAAGCCGATTCATCTATGTTAAAAGTCGGCGTATGTAAGCCCGATATAATTCCCTTTTCCATATTGCCGACACCCAACAAATAAAAACAGGCCGGGTTTTGTTGCGAATAATAAGCAAAATCCTCCGCGGCCATCCATAGGTCCAAGTCGACCACATTGTCAGATCCAAGATATGCTATTGCCCCTTTTCTCATTGCATTCGTCAATTCCGGATTATTCTTTAAATGTGGGTATCCTCTTGGTATATGTATCGTGCATTCCGCACCCATACCATCAACAATGGATTTTACCATCTTCGTGAGTTTTTCTATAGCCTCTGTCCGCCACGCCTCATCATAGGTCCTAAAAGTACCCTCAATAACCACCCTGTCCGGGATAACATTATTGGCTCCATCCCCTATAATACGGCCAAAGGACAATACACTTGGGGTTTTGGGCGATGCCATTCTGCTCACTAGCTGCTGGGCCGCCACAATAACATGCGATGCAATTAAAATTGGATCTATACATTCTTCCGGCACCGCGGCATGCCCGCCTTTTCCTATGATTGTGATATAAATCTCATCCATACTGGCCATGAATAGGCCAGATCTAAAACCCACCTTGCCCACAGCAAGTTTTGGCATTACATGTTGCCCCACATGAGGTATTGGACCCAAATCCTTGTATGAACTCTCTTTCATTACCAAGGTGGCCCCGCCCGGCATAATTTCCTCCCCAGGTTGAAACAATAACTTTACCGTTCCCGAAAATTCCTTCCTCAGTTCCCATAGAATTTTGGCGGTCAGTAAGAGGGAGGTCATATGTACATCATGGCCACAGGCATGCATGACCCCTTTATTTTGGGAAGCATATTCCACTACATTTTCCTCTTGAATGGGAAGGGCGTCCATATCCGCCCTTAAAAGGATGGTTTTACCAGAGGCCTCTCCTTTTATAGTAGCCAATAAACCTGTTTTGGCAACAGATTCAATTTCGGTAATCCCAATATCTATAAGTTGTTGCCTTAGGTAGGCACAGGTATGATGTTCTTTAAAGGAAAGCTCCGGGTGTTGGTGCAAATGTCTTCTTACCCTTATAAATTCAAAAGAGTGTGCTTGCGCCAATTGTTTTATTTTGTTCTTAGTATTCATATAGTATCTATTATACCACAATATTACAACTTAAATCCTTGTACACTTTAAGGAACATAAGACAGAAGGGGTTTAGTTCCCAATCCATATTATTTTCACCCCCATCCGTTCCACTTCACTTATGGTGAAGCAGAACACCTTCCCCTTCTAGGGGAAGCAACCCTTAGACTATCTTATTTATAAAATTATCACGTATCTCCCAATATCACAACAGCATTTGCACCTTCCCTTGGCAAGGGAAGATGGATTTTGGCCCTTTTTCAGGGGAAAAAGACGGAAAGGATCCACTTTTAGGGGAAGAAGTTTTTTAATCTGTAATAATAAAATTTAAAAAATCCGGGCTGTTCCATTGCCGGTATGCCCCTGTAGTGTCCTCTACCATAAACACCTCCAAGTCTGTAGTTTCCCGGACAACTTTCCTACCTTCCCCAATTCCCAAAACACTTAGGGCAGAGGCATAGGCATCTGCCATGGTCCCATTGGGTGCTATAACCGTTACTTGGATATTATTGCTCAATGCAATGCCGCTTTTAGGGTCGACTATATGTGAATATCGCTTCCCATCTATAACGGAATACTGATATAGGTCCCCTGATGTGGCTACTGCCCGATTTTTAAGCTTTACCTTTTGGAATACCTCTTCCCCGTTTTCATTGAAATAACTAAAACCTAAAATCCAAAACTCCTTATTGGGCGGAGCCCCACTCACGGTAACGTCCCCACCCATATCTACCAATGCCGACTTTATACCGTTTCTTTTCAACAAGTTTATAGCCTCGTCCGCAGCAAATCCCTTTCCTATCCCCCCGACATCCAATTGCATTCCCTCTTGCTTTAACCTTACCGTATTTATATATGGGAATTCTAAATTGCTATGACCGGTTCTCTGTTGAGCGGACCTTATTTCGGCCATTGAAGGAACTTGCCTATTTTTCCTGGCTTTTTTCCATAGTTCAATGAGCGGCCCCAGGGTAATATCAAAAGCACCGGAGGTCCTTTTGGCATAATCCCCTGAAATATTCATGAGGCGAAATAAATCCGTACTTACTACCACATCCCTATTTGGCTTTTTACCAAGCCGGTTAATTTCGCTTTGCGGAAGGTAATTACTTAATATACCGTTCAGCTCATCGATCCTCTTGAATACCAATTGCGCTATGGAATCTGCCCTGGCCTTATCTTTTTCATAAAAGACAAGACCTATTTGGGTGCCCATTTGTTGGTGGGAATACTCATACCTGGTTTGGGCGAAGCATGTAAAACAAAAGACATAAAACAAAACAACAATTGGAATACGGTAAATCATATAGCTACTAAGTAATCAGTAAACTACCTCGGTGCAAGCACACGAGGCATTGGTCGGAAACATATTTTTAATTTCGAGGCAAGCCTCGGGGCATTATACCCTTTGGCGGTGCCAGTAAATTACTTGCGAATTTACTGTATACTGTCCACAATGGTGTCCTTCTCTATAAACTCTGTTTTGAATTCCGGGTCAATGCCATGGTCTATATGCAAATTGGGAATAGCTTCCCTTAGTTTGGAAAGTCCGGAATCGGACAGTTTTGTCTCCCAAACATATAAACTGTTAAGACTCTTTAGGCCCTTCAGAACGGCCACACTTTCATCGGTAATACCGGTTTCATATGCCTTGAGGACCCTGAGATTTGCAAGCTCCGTTAATTTTACAAACTCGGCATCCGTGATGGGGGTACGGTCTACTTCCAACCATTCCAAATTTTTGCACATTGCCACAAATTCCATTTCCTTTTCTCCGATAGGAATTCCACTCAGATCCAACTCCACAATATTGTTGGCAATCCGCTTTAAATCCGTAATGTTCTTCGGGTCGTATTCTGGTGGCAGGTAGACGGATATGCCCAGCGCCTGTGAATTACTGGCAATCCTTTTTATGGTAACATAATCCGAAGCCAAATTTAGTATAGTGCTATCCGCTACTTTGGGAAGTTTTGCCCATGAATTCTTATTTCCTGAATCCATTATTTTCATGACCATTCCTGCCAAGGGTTCGCCACTGTCCAAATGGCTCAACTTTAAAGTGTCCGAAGCCCCCAAGGCTATCCAGCGTTCCAATATCTGTATTTCATTTTCGGACAGAGGTTTCTTGCCATCAGGAGGCATATGCTCCTCGTCTTCCTTTGGCAAATGTAAACGTCTAATGATTTCGCTTTTCCCTGGATCCCCGACCACCAAGGCCGGTCCACTTTCACCGCCTTGAACAAGCTCGCTTATACCGGTCATCAACAGCTCCCCTTTTTTCTTGTTCGGATTATGGCAGCCTATACAATTATTATCCAATATTCGGTGTACTATATGTTCATAAATCAAGGGATCTTCGGGAATCTTTTCCAGTTTCTTACTTCTTGGCAAGGCCAAAAAATCTTCCCCATGGGTAATCATTCCGCCATAATGGCCAGTGAACCCTACCAAAATAATCAATATCACCTGGATTCCTTTCACCAAATACGTCTGCTGTAAATGATTGGTACTCACCCAATACCAGAGAACTGCCAAAATAGCCACTCCGGCCCCCATCCATTGGTGCCATAAAAGAAGACTGCCTTTTGGTACGGCCTCATTTCCCAAGAAAAAACCGGTTATGGCGGTAACCAAGGCAGAGATGGTAGCAATGGTAAGCAAGGGCTTGGGCACCATTCTATTAAAAAGCCCTAGCGCGGCAGACATCAACAAAAGCACTATGGGAAAATGCAAAATTAACGGATGCCAACGCCCCAACCAGGCTACAAGACCGGGAAGATCAATAAAGGATTCGAATATTAAACAAAAAATAAGAAATACGGTAAGACCGAAGATAACATAATCGACCCAGGGAGAACTATTTTTTTGAGCCATATACTATGTTAAGATATCATTTACAACATTGCCCGCCACATCTGTGAGTCTAAAGCGACGGCCCTGATATTTATAAATTAATTGTTCGTGGTCCAATCCCAGATTATTCATAATAGTGGCATGGAAATCGTTGATATGAACCGGGTTTTTTACAATATTATAGCCAAACTCATCCGTTTCCCCATAGGTAATGCCCGGCTTTATACCGCCCCCGGCCATCCATATACTAAAGGCCCTGGGGTGATGGTCCCTACCGTAATTTTTTGGATCAAAGTTTCCTTGGCAATAATTGGTCCTTCCAAACTCCCCGCCCCATATAACCAAGGTATCCTCCAACATGCCACGTTGTTTCAAATCCAGAATCAGGGCCGCGGAAGCCTGATCCACATCCTTGGCCTGGCCTGCCATTTCATTGGGCAGATTGCCGTGCTGGTCCCACCCCTGATGGTACAACTGAATAAAACGGACCCCATTCTCTGCAAGTCTACGGGCCTGCAGGCAATTGGCGGCATAAGTGCCGGGAATCTGGGAATCTTCCCCGTATAATTTTATTATGGATTCCGGTTCTTTTTTGATATCCATAACATCGGGTACGGACATCTGCATTCTATAAGCCATTTCATACTGGGCGATCCTTGATTCTATCTCATCATCCCCGGTCTCAACATGATGGATTTTGTTCAAGGAGGATACGTGATCCAATAAATGCCTTTTATCGGAACGGGAAAGTCCGTCCGGATCGTTCAAATATAAAACAGGATCTTTTCCGGAGCGCAATAGTACCCCCTGGTGCTTGGAATCCAAGAATCCGCTGGACCATAACTTGGAATACAGCCCTTGGCTATTGCCCTTTCCCCTGGAGGTAAGCACCACAAAGGAGGGCAGGTTCTGATTTTCACTTCCCAGACCATAACTCATCCAGGATCCCATACTTGGGCGACCCGATTGCTGGCTTCCTGTTTGAAAAAAGGTAATGGCCGGATCATGGTTTATGGCCTCGGTATGCATACTTCTAACAATACAGATCTCATCCGAAATTTTGGCGATATGCGGAAAAAATTCACTTACCCAGGCACCGCTTTTACCATGCTGGGCAAATTTGGCCGCAGAAGGCATTAAGGGAAATTTATCCTGCCCTGCGGTCATACCCGTAAGCCGTTGCCCATTCCTAATAGATTCCGGCAGATCTTCGCCCATCCGCTTTGTAAGGGTCGGTTTATAATCAAAGGATTCCAACTGTGACGGTGCCCCGGATTGGAACAAATAAATTACCCTTTTCGCCTTGGGGGCAAAATGGGGAATTCCCAATGGCTGGGCCGCCAAGGGTTTGGGACCACCTTTAAAAAGGTCGGGGATCAACAAAGACCCCAAAGCCAATGAGCCGATTCCCACACTCAATTGGGAGAAGAAATGTCTTCGGTTTACCTTTAGGGGATTTTCAGAATTTAACTTGTCTTCCTCCATAATCGTTATTCTTTGGTAATTGTTTCATCAAGATTGTAGATTACCTGTGCCGTAAGCATCAGTGCGGCCGTCTTTGCCGGATCCGTATCCAAACTTTTATATTCTCCCTGGGCCACCAATTTTTCGGCATTCTCCTTTTCGTTCAAGAACTTTTCCAGGGCATCGGTATAATATTCCTCCAAGACCTTTTTTTCCTCCTCCTTGGGATTCCTCACCAAGATACGCCGAAATACTGTGGTAACCCACATTTCAGCATCCCTGGTATCCGCAATGGTATTTTCTGCCAACACCCGGGCCGCCTCCAACATTTGAACATCGTTCTGTAGTGCCAGGGCCTGTAAAGGGGTATTGGTCTTTTGCCTCCTTACCTCACAGATATCCCTATTGGGCGCATCAAAAATGGACATGCTGGGCGGTGGCAAGGTCCGTTTCCATAAGGTGTACAGTGAACGTCGGTACAATTTATCGCCTTCATCGGCAATATAGGTGGTAAGCACCCCCCTATTGCCCCCGGCGTTGGTCTCTTCCCATAGCCCCGGGGGCTGGTACGGTTTTACGCTGGGACCGCCGATCTCCCTGTTCAATAAGCCACTGGTGGCCAGAACATAGTCCCTTATGATCTCCCCGCTCATCCTGAACCTTGGGGCCCTGGATAGCCACTTGTTGTCCGGGTCCGACTTTTTGGACTCCTCAGTAGCTATGGAACTTTGCTGATAGGTAGCGGACAGCATTATTTTCTTCAGCAGATATTTTATGTCCCAACCGTGTTCCATAAAATCCTTGGACAACCAATCCAATAATTGGGGGTGACTGGGCAGACTGCCCTGAACCCCGAAATCCTCAGAGGTTTCCACAAGTCCGTTCCCGAACACCATTGCCCATACCCTGTTCACGAAGACCCTAGAGGTCAACGGATTGTTTTCATCGGTCACCCATTGGGCCAGTCCCAATCTGTTCTTTGGGAGCTTTTCCGAGAAAGGAAGTATTATTTCCGGGGCATTGGGGGTTACCTCCTCCCCGGGACTGTCATACTCCCCTCTGTTGAAAATATAGGTTGTCCTCGGCATGGAATCGTTCATCACCATCACTTTAACATCTTCCCCTTCGGACTTATTGATAAAGGATAGCACCCCATTGGTCTCCTCATCGGTAATGGTCATAAAGGGGGCGTCCGCAAAATATTTCTGATTGGCAGCCTGCACGGCATCCATACGCAGCCCCATCTCGTTCACATTATTGAAAAAGGAATAGATCTCGTAATAATCCTTTTGGGACAGCTGATCGTACTTGTGATCATGGCACTTGGCACATTCCAGGGTAAGGCCCAATATACCCTTCCCCAAAGTATTGGTACGGTCCACTACATAATAGGACTGGTATTCCTCCTGGATAACACCGCCTTCCTGTGTAATGGGATGGTTCCTATTGAACCCGGTGGCCAGCACCTGTTCCTTAGTGGCATTGGGCATAAGGTCGCCCGCCAATTGCACCTTTAGGAACCCATCATAGGGCATATTATTATTGAAGGCGTGGATCACCCAGTCCCGCCAGGGCCACATACTCCTATAACTATCGTCTTGATAGCCATGGGAGTCCGCATACCTGGCCACGTCCAGCCAAACCTGGGTCATACGCTCCCCATAGCTTGGGGAAGCCAAAAACTCATCTATGGCCCGCTCCAATAAATCCTCTGAGGAACCGGAAAGGTATCTTTCCACCTGCACCGCATTGGGAGGAAGGCCCGTAAGATCCAGACTCATTCTCCTGATCAGGGTATGCTCTTCTGCCCTTGCGGAAGGTACTAGCCCGTTCTCCTCCAACTTTTCCAAAATAAAGGCATCGATCTCATTTTGTGCCCAATCGGTACGTTCCGTTTTTGGAATATCCGCTTTCTTAGGAGGAATAAAGGCCCAGTGTTTTTCGAACTTCGCGCCCTGCTCGATCCATTTTTTCAGCAATTTCTTTTCATAAGAATTCAGTTTCAACTGTGAATCCGGTGGGGGCATCAGCTGTTTCGGATCATCGGTTACCACATGTTGGTACATTAGGCTGTTACCAGGTTTGCCTGCCACAATGGGGTATTTCCCAGGATTCTCCGGCAGTTCGGAAAATGCGTTGGATTCCAGATCCAGTCGCAGGCCCGCTTTACGCTTATTGGCATCCGGACCGTGGCAGGTATAGCAATTATCCGAAAGTATAGGCTTAATATGAAAATTATAATCTACAACCTCAGGTAGTTTCTGGTCGGCATAGCTGTCCTTGGAGGATTTGAAAAACCCCGATTTAATTGCGAACAGCAAGGCCACCAAACCCAATAAAATTACTACTATACTAAGCTTTTGTCTCATTAGGGAGCTATATTTTCATTTGTTTAAATTGAAAATGGAAGAATTGCACAAACCACTATCTTTAGATAAGATGGCACCTCTCCGTGATTTACATATACTACATTATTTATACTAAAATAACAACATATTTTTGATTAAGCCTGTAAAATTTTCATAATTAACTTCGCTCAAGGCCGGATTCCGATTATATTACACAATATACACTGAACCATAACCAATTTTTACATCCCCACTATTATGGAGGGACGACTTTCTTTTTCTACAAATCTTGCCGCCTCATCTTCGGTTATTGCCGTTCCCCAAGCGTACACACGTTCCAAACCCTTCATTTTTAGAAAGTTTTCAAAACTGGACGCCGTAATTTTAGTTTGATATAAATTGAGTCCGGTCATACTTTGGATTCCCGTTAACTCGGCAATACCTACATCTGTAATAGGATTTTTTTCAATTTCCAATTTCTGAAGGTTTACAAACTGGCCGATGGTTTTTAAATGCCCGTCCTGCACCTTATTGTCCTTTAATGACAACCACAATATATTAAACTTTAATGGAAGTAACTTTTCCAGCTTTCCTCCCAGTTCGCCTCCATCCTTGGATGTAATCGACTCCGGAGGCAACACTACCTCGTATAAACCGGATTCAAAAATTAATTCCCGTATCTTGAAACCTGCGTCTTCAATATCCCTCAAAATTTCTGCATTGACCGCTTCCACCTTGGGCAAGGGAATTCCGCTTTTACCGGTCACATCTTCCAGACCCAACATGTTGGAGGCTATACTGGTTATATCCTCAGGGGTTTCCAAATCGGCCAGCTTTACCTTGAAATCGGCATTGGCCTTTTCTATCCAAAACGACAAAATCAATTTCTCCCCATCGGTAAGGGGGGTCTTGCCTTCAGGCGGCATATAATCCTCATGGTGGGGATCCAACATAACCCGTCTGATCATCTCGGACTTGGCGGCATTTCCCGCAATAAAGGCATCACCATTCTTTCCTCCTTTTTTATAGGCAACGGAATCCTGAAAGGAGAGTCCGCCCTTTTTCTTACTGGAGTTATGGCAACTGATGCATTTGGCTTCCATTATTGGGTTTACCAAATAAGCGTAGACCTCGGCCTCCTCTAATTTGGCTATAGGGGGCAACACTTCCTTTTCCGTTCTTCCAAATGGGGCATATTTTATCAAATAGTCACTTCCATGAGTTAAATTACCCCCATAGTGACCTGTAACACCTACCAACAGGACCACCAAGGATAAGCTGGCCATATTAGATTTTAAACCCTTCAATTTTGGTATATTCAACTTGCCCGAATGTATTGCCGAGGCAAAAAATGCCATTATGGTAGTTGCTATTCCAAACCAAAAATGTGTGTCCAGCATAGCCTGTTCATAATCGCCTCCCAAAGAAAGCATATACCCTAGAACACTGGCCACCAATGCACTTATGGCCCCACCGAACAAGGCCAAACCAATAACCATGGTCAAGGCCGGATCCCTATGCCAGCGCCCATAGATTTCCAAAAGAAAGGCAAAAATCAAAAACCCAATGGGCAAGTGCACCACCAATGGGTGAAATCTACCTAAAAACAATATAAAATCCGGTATGTTACTTTCCATTGTCAACTTCCAATACTCCTAAATTATAATACTATTTTTTTAAATCCTTTCCAATTTTATGGGTGCCGTACCATAGGCATTCCACTGACATACATATAAATTTTTGTCCGGATCGACAAAAACATCGTGTCCATGGTTAAAAATGGGAACATTAGAATTATGCATGGTTTGGAGTTCTCCATTAATATACTTGGGAGCCTCACCGCCGGGATTGGAAATTACCTTGTTTTTTCCATCCAGTATGGTTACAAAACCCGTATCCCTGACCCATTTTTCGCCATTCCTTGTTTCCGACCAGCAAACTCCCGAATAGATATTTTCATCATCCAGAACGGCCCTGCAAACAAAGGCACCGGGCAAGTTGAGGGTTTTGATATATTTTCCATCGAGCGTAAAAAATTTAAAGGCATTTTCCGTTCTTGAAGTTACTATCAATACCGGATTTTTACTATCGCGATAATCCACTGCCACTCCATGGGCATTTACCAAATTGTAATTTTTATCGGTATTGTTTTTACCTCCCCATTTACGAATAAATTCCCCCTTATGATTGTACTGAAGAATATAATCCGAACCATAGCCATCGGCCACATAAATATCCCCGTTGGGCCCTACGGCCGTCTCTGTGGGCATATAAGCTTCCTCCTGTTTATAAACCCCGATGGTATGCGGATGCGGTAAGGGAAAAATGAGGCGCCCGTCAACAGTTGTCTTAAACACCTGTCCGGCCTGTGCATGGTATTTTCCGGCTTTATCCACAAAATATCCGCAGTCCACGATATAAAGTACATCTTCCCCTCCTTCGTTATGCAAGGTTAAACCATGTCCTCCCGGATAACCAGTACCCCAATAGTCCAATAATTTACCCGACTTATCAAATACCAAAATATTATTTGCCGTATGATCCCCGATCATCAGCAACCTCCCCTTACTGTCCATTTGCATTTCATGACAATTAAGGATAGGATTATGTGCAGTACTTATCCTTGCCCAATCTTTGTGAACCTTATATCGGAAATCTCCGTGCCCCACTATTGGATCCTCTTGAAATCCTTTCTTTAAAATGTGAAAACCAAAAGAGGGGGTCGCTGCCAGGGCCGTTCCCAACAATACCGTATTACCTAAAAATTTTCTTCTAGAATTGTTCATATATCTTTTCATTTAATTGAATCCATTTTGAGTTAGCTAAGAATATCCCTCACCACATCGCCATGTACGTCGGTAAGTCGATACCTACGGCCCTGATGTTTAAAGGTCAATCTTTCATGGTCAATTCCAAAAAGGTGCAATAAGGTAGCCTGGAAATCATGGGTATGTACCGGATCTTTGACAATGTTATAACTAAAGTCATCGGTCTCACCATATGTAAATCCGGGTTTTACCCCTGCCCCTGCCATGAACATGGTAAAGGCCTTGGGATGGTGGTCACGTCCGTAATTTGTTTCCGTAAGCTGCCCCTGGGAATAGACCGTGCGGCCAAACTCTCCGCCCCATACCACTAGGGTATCCTCCAGCATGCCCCGTTGTTTTAAATCCTTTATCAATGCCGCAGTACCTTGATCCGTATTCTTACTTTGATATTTTACCCCACCGGGGCAATTGCCATGTTGATCCCATCCCTGGTGATACAATTGAACAAATTTCACATCCTTTTCCAATAATTTACGTGCCATTAAACAATTTGCGGCATACGTACCCGGATTTCGACTATCGGGCCCGTACATATCAAAAATATAGTCCGGCTCGTCCGACGTATCCGTAACCTCGGGCACGGAAGTCTGCATTCTATAGGCCATTTCATATTGTGCTATCCTGGCATTAATTTCCGGATCCCCAAAGGCATCGTAAGCCATCCCATTCAATTTTTTCAAATAATCCAGCATTTGCCGGCGATCATTTCCGTCATAGTTCTCAGGGTCTCCCAAATACAGTACGGGATCCTTTCCCGAACGGAACTGTACCCCCTGATGTTCGGTCGGCAAAAAGCCATTGCCCCACAGACGGGAGTATAAAGGCTGCCCTGAGCCATTTTTGGAAACCAAAGAAATAAATGTTGGCAAGTTATCATTGTCCGATCCCAATCCATAACTGATCCAAGAACCAATAGAAGGTCTCCCCGGCTGTTGGCTCCCCGTTTGAAAAAAGGTTATGGCCGGATCATGGTTAATGGCGTCGGTATGCATCCCTTTAATAAAGCACAGGTCATCCACAATCTCTGACAAATAGGGCATAGCCTCACTGACCCAGGCCCTGGATTCCCCGTACTGTTTAAAATTTAAGGTAGATGCAGCAATAGGAAAAGCGGTCTGATCGGCGCTCATCCCCGTTAGGCGCTGCCCGGCCCTAATGGAATCCGGTAAATCCTGACCAAACATATCCTTCAGTTTGGGCTTATAATCGAACAGATCCAATTGTGAAGGGCCACCACTTTGAAAAAGGTATACAATACGCTTAGCCTTGGGCAAATGATGCGGCAACCCCAATTTATTTTTGGCAATAGAATTTAAAGAATTATTGGGATCGGCAACGGGACCAACAGCGCTCCAAAGCTTTTCCGACTGCAATAAGGAGCCAAGGGCCATAGCTCCCAGGCCCAAAGAAGTCTTTTTAAAGAACTCCCTTCTATCCCATTGTTTTTCAATACTTTGAAGATCCCGATTGTTGGATCTTAATTTATCATGATGATCGCACATATCCTCCTGTTTAATGCTGTTTTCCTTAAATTATCATCTTTTGGTGATACAGGCATCCGCATTCATAATGGTATTGGCCACCACCGCATTGGCGGCTACCAAAGCCTTGTTATCCCCGCTGTCCAATGTAAACTCACCTGTATTTAGCCAACCTTTGGCCCTTTCCAGATTGGCCTCGAATTTTTTGTATTCATTCTGTTGAAGCTCAACCAATAATTGCAGCTCATCCTGCTTAATTTTCCTCCCGGTAAGCTGTCTGAAAACATTGGAAATCCCCAATTTCAAATCCCCCGAATCAACCATACGTTTGCCCAAGACTCTGGATGCCTCAATGTAAGTGGGATCATTGAGCAACACCAAAGCTTGTAGCGGGGTATTGGTTTCCTGTCGCTGTATGGTACATACATCCCTCGCGGGAGCATCAAAAGTGGCCAAGGTAGGATGTGGCACGGAACGTTTCCAAATAGTGTACATACTTCTTCGGTACAGTTTTTCCCCGGTATCCTGCCTGTAGGTGGCATTGTTCACCCTCCAAAGCCCTTCCGGTTGATAGGGGCTTACGCTTTCACCTCCTATGGTCTTGTTCAACAATCCCGAACCGGCCAGGGCGTTATCGCGCAACATCTCTCCGGACAGTCTTTTCGAAGGTCCTCTTGCCAAAAGTCGGTTATCGCTATCCATTTCCATCAATTCTTCACTTACCATTGATGACTGTTGATAGGTATGCGACATCACTATCAATTTCTGAAATGCCTTAACATCCCATCCCGAGTCCCTAAATTGCAGGGCCAACCAATCCAGTAATTTGGGGTGACTGGGCATTTCGCCCTGATTCCCAAAATCTTCCGAAGTCTTTACCAGGCCAAACCCAAAATAGTGCTGCCAAAACCTGTTCACCGCCACTCTTGCCGTAAGGGGATGATCCTCGTGAAACAACCATTTGGCAAATCCCAGTCTATTTTTTGGATAGTCTTCCGGCATGGGCAAAATGGCTTTAGGGGTATTGGGAAATACTTCCTCGCCCCTTGCATTGTATACGCCCCTATCCAAAATGTAGGACGGCACCGGTTCCGGGGTCTCCTCCATAACCATTACCTCTTTTACCTTTTCCACACTATCCACATAACCCTTGCGTAATTCTGCCAATTTTCGGTGCTGTAATCTGGTGGTTTGGGAAACCGATTTCAAATAGTGTTCCCACAATAATTCTTTATCCAGGGACCCAAGGCCGGCGACCTCTTTCTTTATCAATTCATTCAACTGAAGATCGTTTGCAAGTTGCATTACCTCAAGACCGGACAATTCCCTTTCATATACCCTTATCTCATCTACTACAGCTCCTTTTATTCCTTTCCCCCTTAGCCTTGCCCCCAATTGAAGCCCCGGTTCGTTATTGTTTCTAAAAAGAATATCCTTGTACAGATTATCGGTCTTTACTACAGTCTCCATTTCCTTGCCATCAACGAACAACCTAAACCCTTCCGCCTTACTGGAACCATCATAGGTAATGGCAAAATGTACCCATTGGTCCCGTGGAAACGTATTTTTGGAAATTTCTACGATGGCATTGTTGGGCGCCGTATGGGCCATCATCAGCTCCAACCTGTTGTCCACGATCTTAAGGTGATATCCGCGCCAATTGTACAAAATGGCCCCATCGCCCTTATGAAAAATATTCCCGTTCCCAATATTTGAGGGTATATTGGCCCATAATCCTATACTGAAGGCATCATTTCTTCCGAAAACACCTGTTTTTCTCAAATCCAGCCAAGTATCCCCATCCAGCAATACCCCCTTGCCCTGTTTTCCATCGGAAAGGTTTATTTTTTGTCCTTCATTACCTTCCCGTTTCATGGTGCCCCTTTGCTTTGGATCGATGGCATTTTGCAAACCCTGATCATTTAGATCGAAGTAGGCCGTTAATCCGTTGGAAGGAATTTGCTTTCCAATGGACCTATATTGCTTATCCGCCAGCCATTTATCAAAATTGTCGGCCACTTCCTGCTGTTCCTGCCTTTTGATTTCCCCTTCTACGTCATTAATTAAGCCCTCCATATAGGCCAATACCTTTTCCTCCTCTTCCGTGGTCATCATCAAGGTAGGAACCGGGGTGGCATCGTTCCAGGAAATCTGTCCCGATTCGTTCACGTTATTAAAAAAACTAGTGAGCTCATAGAAATCCTTATGCGATATGGGATCGTATTTGTGGTCGTGACATCTGGCACAGGCTACGGTCAGCCCCATAAACGCCTGCCCGGCCGTACTGGCCCGGTCTACGGCATATTCCACCAAAAACTCCTCATTTACAATACCCCCTTCCATATTTTGTGGATGAACGCGGTTGAAGGCCGTGGCCAAGATAGTTTCCCGAGTGGGGTTTTCAATTAGGTCCCCTGCCATTTGCCAGGTAACAAACTGCTCATAGGACATATTTTTGTTGAAAGCATCAATTACCCAATCACGCCAAGGGGACATATCGCGATATCTATCCACACTATATCCGTGAGTATCGGCAAAACGGGCCAAGTCCATCCAATCCAGGGCCATTTGCTCCCCATAATGGGGAGAGGACAATAATTTGTCCACTACTTTTTCGTAGGCCCTTGGCGAAGTATCCTCTATAAAAGAATCCATTTCCTCCAAAGTTGGCGGTAATCCGATCAGATCCAGATACAATCTCCTCAATAATAATTCCTTATCCGCTTTGGGAGAGAACTGCAATTTATCCTGTTCCAAACGTGCCAACACAAAATTATCGATAGGGTTCCGCACAAGGCCTGCCTTGTCCTGGACTTTTGGCACCTCATAGGCCATAGGCTTAATAAATGCCCAATGATCTTTATATTCGGCACCTTGTTCTATCCATTTTATCAACACCGCCTTCTCATGGTCGGACAGGGAAAGATGGGAATCGGGTTCCGGCATTACATAGTTGGGATCGTTTGAAATAATTCTATGGAACACCTCGCTTTTATTTAAACTTCCGGGCTTTAAAGCAAACTTTCCCGGTGACTCCCCAAGCTCCTTATAAGCTGCTTCCGGGGTATGCAATTGGAGGTCGGCCTTTATTTTTGCCTTATCGGGACCATGGCATATAAAGCATTTATCCGAGAGGATGGGCTTTACATGCAGATTAAAATCTACTTTCTCAGGTAATTTATCGTATTCAAGGGATACCAGTTCGGGTATATCCGGACCTCCACAAGAAAATAATAATAAAATCCAGCAAAAAACTAAAAGATTCTTAATAATTACCATGCCAAAACTATCTAATTACTGCCTTTTCAAAGATAAAATTTAAGGAATCATAATATTCATCCAAATCAGTTTAAGTATTGCACATTTCCGACATAAATACTCTTCTTATTACTGTTCCTAAATACATTATTTGCTAATTTAGCAGTGAATCATTTCATTTTTAAATAAAAACATATTGGATACCACTGTACCAAATCCGACAAATCCTTGAGACATGTCCAAAATTCTTCAATCCCTAAAATTAGCTTTATTAAATGTAGGTTATGCAAAACTTGGCCCGCTATGGGATTATGACGATGTTATCAGCCCCTTTGTCAGACTCTATTATATTACCAAAGGAAACGCTATGATCTATCACAATAATGAAGCCATCGAATTGAAACCAGGTCATATATATCTAATTCCCAGCTATACTTTTGGCAGATATAAATGTGATGTATACCATGAGCAATACTACATCTGTTGCTTGGAAGAACTAAAAAATGGCTATTCCATTTTCAATTATGGCCATTTTATTTACGAGTTGGAAGCAAACCCCATGGATCCGTATTATTTTAAACGTCTCTTGGAAATAAATCCAAATAGGCAATTGGAAAACTATAACCCAAAAGTTTATGACAACAGGCCTACACTTATGGATTTTGAAAAGAAGAACGAAGAATTAAGTCCTTCCGCTTATATGGAGACCCATGCCATTTTGGGGATATTGTTGTCCAGATTTATAAAGAATCCCAAATCCGAATCCGTAAAGAGTAATGTAAAAAAGGAATTTGGCATGGTCCTTAATTATATCCATGAAAATCTCCACGAAAATTTAAGCGTAAAACGATTGGCCGACTTCTGCCATTTGAACACCGATTACTTTTCCAGGGTCTTCAATGAAAATTTTGGCATGCGCCCCAATAAATATATCCAATCCAAACGTATTGAAAGGGCCCAATTATTATTGCTCTCCACCAACAATTCCCTAAAGCAGATTGCGGAAAAAGTGGGATTGGAAAATCTTTCCTATTTTACAAGAATATTTAAAAACCATACGGGTAAGACGCCTGGAGTTTTCAGGGAGAATCAATTGGAAAACAAATAGCACCTTCTCCTATTTCATCATTGGTATTTTGGAACAGACTAAAATTCCCTTACGATAACCGGGTAAAAAGTCAGCAATAGGCAAAAAACGGATTCTACTAGCCCTTTGTAAACACCAAATCGAAATTGATGGTAACATTATCCCCCACTATAATTTGCCCAAACATTGCAGTAGGAGGCTCCATATTATAATCCTGCAACCTTATTTCCTTACTTCCCTTAAAAACGTAAT
>CBFGWQ010000002.1:0-50083 GCA_965652575.1 uncultured Arenibacter sp.
GCGGCAGGCAGGGGATTTGGAACGTAATGTAACTCCATGACAATAGCAGTACGCTTTACGCTGTAAGCCTTATGCCATAAACACAATGGCAAAAAATCACCTACAAATTGACTTTGAACTTTGACCCTTGAACCTTAAACCTGCCTACTGCTACTGCCCACTGAAAACTGTTACTGCCCACTGCTGATCATGCATACCCAAAATTTTTGGAAACTAATCCCCTTGACTCTATCCGGAACAGGCCTGCCGGCAAAGGTAGGGTTTTAGCTTTTAACCGGACCAAAAAACCCTTCCCATAATATCACGATCATAGTATCGCCCCAGCTGGAGGATTACATTTTTTTAACTTCATTCAACGGCACCAAACTCCACTGTAAATGACCTGAAATTTCACCATAGTGCCATTACACAACTAATATTGTCCAATTCACAACAATCTATTCGTTCTATTAAATAATCGGACTACTATTGTAGGAAAATGCGACAAATGATCATGAATACCCCCATCGTATCAAACCAGTTCCTAATAAAACAGTTGCCAATACCAACTGCCTTTATTAATAAGGAATTTAAGATTGTATTCGCATCGGATAAATGGGCCGAAAATTTTGGTGTCCAAAACAAGGACTATATTGGAAAATCCATTTATGATCTGTTGGGCAATACGAGCAAGAAATGGTCCAACAATTTGTTGGCATGTTTGGACGGGAAATTTCCTGAATCGGAAATAGAGGTTTATCGGGACAATACCTCTAAGGAAAGTTGGTTCGAGTGGACAAATATTCCTTGGTACGATGAACATGAAAACATAATTGGGGCAATTGTTCAAACTACGGATGTTACCGATAAGGTCAAAAACGAATTAAGGATAGAAAAATTGGAATTCCTGCAAAAGGAAACCGGAGAGCATGGAAAAATTGGGAATTGGGAATACCAAAAATCAAAAGACCGGTTTACATGCTGTGAAATGATTAGACGTATTTTCGAAGTCGATGATGATTTTGAAATCAATATAGACAACTCCGTAAATTTTTATAAGACCGGTTATAGCCGGAACACTATTTCTATGGCAATTTATTCCGCCAACCAGAAAAAAACCCCTTGGAACGAAAAATTACAGATCATTACCGCCAAAGGTAATGAAAAGTGGGTGAATGTTTCCGGAAAACCATTGTACAAAAATGGGGAATACGTTGGACTCATAGGAATTGTACAGGACATTACGGATTTTGTGCAAAAAGAACAAAAAACCAAAGACAATGAGCATTTATTAAAAACACTGATAAACAATCTTCCGTTACAGATATATATAAAGGATACCCAATCTAAAAAATTACTGGCAAATAAATCCGAACTGCAATTTCATGGAATCGAAAATGAGAGCGACATTATAGGTAAGGATGATTTTGATCTTTATGACAGGGCCACGGCGCAGAAATTCAGGGATGAAGATATAGAAGTGATGATTTCACAAATTCCTATGTTGAACAAAGAATTAACGCGTAACGGCCCAGATGGTTCCGTTATTACCTTCCTATCCTCCAAAATTCCATTAATAGGGGAAAATGGAGAAGTTACCGGCCTTGTAGGAATAAGCATGGATATTTCGGAACAAAAGCAAAAACAAATAGAACTTAAAAACCTAATATCGGTAACCTCGTCACAAAATAAAAAACTAATTAACTTTGCACATATTGTTTCGCACAATTTAAGGTCCCATTCTGCCAATTTTGCCATGCTTTTGGATTTCTTGGCCAATGAGGAAGATGATAGGGAAAGGCATAAAATAATGGAAATGCTCATGAACTCCTCTCAAAATCTTATGGAAACACTTCATAATTTGAACGATATTGTCGCCATTAATACCGAGTCCAACATCATAAAGAAAGAGGTCAATTTTAATAATAGCTTAAACACGGTCCTCAAACAAATCGGCCCCCAGCTCAACAAGGCCAAAGCCACGATAATTAGTGAGGTATCGGATGATGTTAACATAAACGTAGTACCGGAATACCTGAAAAACATTTTAACCAACATCATTACCAATGCCCTAAAATATAAAAAACCAAAAGTTGACCCGATAATAAGGTTGGGCGTTACTTACGTTCAAAACTATACGGTCATAAGTATTGAAGACAACGGAATTGGGCTGGATTTAAAAAAATATGGATCCAAATTATTTGGAATGTACAAAACCTTTCATGGCAATTCGGATGCAAAGGGGCTTGGTCTGTACATTACCAAAAATCAAATTGAAGCGATGCAGGGTAAAATAAGTGCTACAAGTCAAGTTGGTATTGGGAGCACATTTAATTTATATTTTAATGATAAAAATTAATTCAATTTTCATTGTCGATGATGACACTATAACCATTTATGGAATTAAAAAGATTTTAACCTCCGTTGCCATATGCAAGGACATTTTTGAATTCAAAAATGGACAAATGGCTATAAACCGCATAAAGAAAATGATTATCGAGAAATCGGAACTTCCCGATTTAATTTTTTTGGATATCAATATGCCCATAATGGATGGTTGGGAATTTTTGGAAGAGTTCATAAAATTGCCCATAACCAAAAAAGTCACAATAAATATTGTAACCTCCTCCATTGATCAATTTGACATGGACAAGGCCGAAAATTTCAGTTCCTTGACCCACCACACCGTTGTTTACAACAGTAAGCCTATCAGGAGGGCCGACATAGAAAAAATTACCGCAGGCATTTCCGATTAATACCCAAGTTTTAGCTAACTTTGAATTCTTGAAGATTATTTTGGACCTCCTTTTTTAAAGATGGAAACCTGGTAAATTACCTAATTTTCCAATTGAACTTCAGCATCTTTTTTTTGAGCTTTAATCAAATTATAACCTAGCATGAAACTTCTGATAAGACTTTTTTTATTGCTTTGTCTTATATCTTGCGAGACCAAAAAAGAAAGAAAAATTGAAAACATTAAAACTGTTTTTGAGCGCAGCAACGGAGAGGAAACGGCCACTTATCTACAAATTATAGATTTCTATATTCAACTTGCCAAGGAATTTCCCGAGATAAATATACAGATCATTGGCAATACCGATAGCGGCAACCCCCTTCATGTGGTTACATACAACCCGGATGCCGATTTTAATTTTCAAAAAATAGGGAGGGATAAAAGTATCCTATTCATAAATAACGGTATACATCCCGGAGAAAGCGATGGCATTGATGCGACCATGCTTTTATTTAGGGATCTGGTACTCAACAAAATGGATGTCCCCAAAAATACGGTGGTGGTTACCATCCCCGTCTACAATGTTGGTGGCGCATTAAATAGAAATTCCACATCCAGGGTAAATCAAAATGGCCCTAAATCCTACGGGTTTAGGGGCAATGCCAAAAATTACGACCTTAATCGCGATTTTATAAAGGGCGATACTAAAAACGCCCATACCTTTGCCAAAATTTTTCACTTAATAAAACCCGATATCTTTATAGACAACCACGTGAGCAATGGGGCCGACTATCAATACACCCTGACCCATCTATTTACCCAGCATGACAAACTAGGAGGTGAACTGGGAAACTACCTGCACAAAGAAATGGCTCCCAAGCTTGAAAATTTGTTAAGGGAGGCATCTTGGGACATAACGCCCTATGTGAATGTTTATAACCAGGTACCCGAAAAGGGCTTTTCCCAATTTATGGACTATCCCAGATATTCCACAGGATATGCCACACTATGGAACACCTTGGGGCTAATGGTTGAAACCCATATGCTTAAACCCTACAAGCAAAGGGTAGAAGGCGTCTATGCCTTGATGACAAAAATTTTGGAAATTTCGGAGAAGGATTATAGGAAAATCAAAGAACTAAGGGAAAATGCTTTTGAAACATATCTGGAGAAACAAAACTATCCGGTGCAATGGGCCATAGATACTACCCAAAGCACTATGCTGGAATTCAAGGGTTACGAAGCCGATGAATCCAATAGTGAAATTACAGGTTTCCCAAGGCTTAAATATGATAGAAACAGGCCCTTTATAAAAGAAGTTGTGTACCAAAACTTTTATAGCGCAACCCATGAGGTGGAAATTCCCAAGGCATATGTTATCAAGAAAGGCTGGGACAAAGTAATGGATCTATTAACGGTAAACCAGATAAGCTTTAAGGTCTTAAAACAAGATACCGCCATAGTGGTCGAATCCTATAAAATAGATAGTTACAATACTGCTGCCAATTCATTTGAGGGGCACTACCCCCATTACAATACCAAAGTACTGCGCAGCAAGCAAAAAATTACTTTTACGGCCGGTGATATTCTGGTCCCGACCAATCAGAAAGGTTTGCGCTATTTATTGGAAACCTTGGAACCGGAAGCGACGGACTCTTTCTTTAACTGGAATTTCTTTGATGCCATTTTACAACAAAAGGAAGGTTTTTCCCCTTATGTTTTCGAAGATATTGCTTTGGAGATCCTACAAGGGAATCCGGAAATGAAAACCCAATTCCATCTAAAAAAAGAATTGGACAGTACTTTTGCCAGTGACTGGTACGCTCAGCTGGACTGGATATACAAACGGTCCAAATACCATGAACCGGAACATATGCAATATCCCATTTATAGAATTTTAAAAGAATAATCCTTTAATCCTCGAACAGGATTCTTATATTGGCATAAGAGTTTTCCAATGCCTTTTTTATTTTTTTCGGGCCTTTCCATTTTACTTTTTCTATACCTTCGGAGGTTTCGCCCACCAAAGTCCCTTTATAATTGGTCTTCATGGCAAACCAATGTACTTCCTTTAATTTATAGTCTCCATTTCTCTTAAAAAGATGATAGGTGGTCCTTAAAAAATTCTCAATTTTCAAGCCCTTTACCCCGGTCTCCTCTTCCACTTCCCGCAAGGCACACTCCTCAATGCTCTCCCCTTTGTCCAATTTCCCTTTGGGAAGGTCCCATTTATCGTTACGGTATATAAAAAGCACTTTCCCTTCCTTGTTGGTCACTACTCCACCAGCGGCGACTACCAAAGGTATTTTCTTTGAAAATTTCTTTAAAATCTCCTCATTGTTCGGGTGGTAAATAAAGGCTTCATTAAGTTTTTTACTGGCTAAGGAGTCTATGGCTTCATTAATAGCGGACCCGTTCAACAAAAAATATTTATTATTTGCCGTATCTGATAATTTATTTGTTAAAATCAGAGGTGACTCATTAACAAAAACTTTATACATTTGCGTCATGGTTTTAGACAAAGACACTGCAAAAAAAACTGCAGAGCTTCTGCTGCAAATTAATGCAATTAAGTTGAAACCTGAAAATCCATTTACGTGGGCTTCAGGGTGGAAATCTCCCATTTATTGTGATAATAGGATAATCCTATCCTATCCGAGCATTAGAAATTATGTCCGGGAACAAATGGGAAAGCAAGTAGAAAGCCTGTACGGGAAGCCGGACGTAATTGCCGGAGTGGCCACAGGTGCCATAGGCATTGGGATGCTGGTAGCCGAGTATTTAGGGCTGCCCTTTATTTATGTACGGCCGGAAGCCAAATCCCATGGGCGTCAAAACCAAATAGAAGGCCGTTTGGAGGCCAACCAGAGCGTTGTTGTCATAGAAGACCTTATCAGTACCGGTAAAAGTAGTTTAAATGCAGTAGACGCTTTAAAGGACAATGGTGCAAATGTAAAGGGCATGTTGGCCATTTTTACTTATGGATTTGATGTTGCCAATGAGAACTTTAAGAAATACGGCTTGGATCTACATACTTTGAGCAATTATGATTTTTTAATCCAACAGGCTTCGGATACCAACTATATAAAAGAAAATCAATTAAAAACTTTATTGGAGTGGAAAAGTAGTCCATCTACCTGGCAATCTTAAATTATGTATTTAGAAACACCCAAAAAAAAAGTAACCAAAAGTAGCAGGGAAGTTTTCGATTTTCTGAACGATGTGAAGAATTTTGAGACCTTGATGCCTGAAAATATCAGTAAGTTCGAGCTTATAAATGAAAGTACGTTTTTGTTTGCACTGAAAGGAATGCCGGAAATTGTATTGCAAAAAAAACAACAAACACCTTATTCGCAATTGATTCTGGGAGCAGCAAATGATAAATTGCCCTTTACCCTGACTGCCGATATTACTGCCATAAGTGAACAAGAAAGTGAAGTGACCTTAAGTTTTGAAGGGGAATTCAATGCCATGATGGCAATGATGATAAAATCGCCCATCAATAATTTTTTGACTACCCTTTCCGAGAACCTTTCCAAAATATAGGACCAAACAATTATTGCCTACGGCAAGGTTCAATACAGCAACTTCACCTCTTTTAGGCTGAATTCTTTCAGTATGTTGTCCTCCAATAAAATCTTTAGTTTTCCTGTACCGGAAACACCTTTAATAAACCCCATGAACATTTCGTCGTCCTGATCTTTAAAGGTAGACGGTTTATCCTTTCTAAAAAGGGCTGTCTCATAACGTTCAACAAGGTGGCTCCTTTCCAATTTACCGTTCTTCCCTAGCAAACCTTTTAAATTTTCAACAATATTCAAAAGGATTTCCTCCAGCTCCAATGATCTTCCCAAAAGCAATTTAAGCGAGGACACATTGGGAAGCTTATTGAAGGTTATTTGATTTACATTTAACCCGATTCCGACAACAGAGGCTTGAATATGCTGTCCGGATAAAATATTCTCAATGAGAATTCCACAAATTTTGGAATGTCCTGACATAATGTCGTTAGGCCATTTAATTTTTAAATCAGGCACATTAAGTTGGGCCAATGCATCATAAATGGCAAGGGAAACATAAATATTCAAAAGAAACTGATCGGTAACCGGACTCTTCAATGATTTTACCAAAACACTAAAAGTCAAGTTTTTACCTGGCTCGGAAAGCCAACTTGTCCCCATTTGTCCACGCCCCTTCAATTGGGTATGGGCCATCACAACCGTAAAATCCTCGATCCTATTATGGAAGATCAAATCTTTTAAATAAGCGTTTGTTGAGTCCGTGGCACTAAGTTTGATTATTTGCATTTACAATCTTATGATTATTATATAATGTATTGTTAAAAACAATAGTTAAAAAAACAAAAAAATAATAACTTTGTAAAAATTTAAAATTTTTGAATGCAGAAAAGGAAAAGTAGCGCAGATGAGTTGATTGCCTTAATTTTAAGTGGAATAGAAGAGGTTAAAGGACATGACATAAATTTACTTGATCTTAGAGATATTGAGAATACTGTTTGTGACTACTTTATTATTTGTAATGGTACTTCCAACACGCATGTAAATGCCATAGTAGGCTCCATCCAAAAAACTGTCAGCAAAGCAATTCAGGACAAACCTTGGCATGTTGAAGGTTCGGATAACGGAGAATGGATTTTAATGGACTACGTAAACGTAGTCGTACATGTGTTTCAAAAACAGGTTAGGGAATATTATGATTTGGAAGGACTTTGGGGAGACGCCAAAGTAACCCCAGTTGAAAGTAGCTTTAATCAGTAAACTACCTCGGGGCAAGCCCACGAGGCATTGATAAGGAAATTCAAGTTTGATTTCGACGCAAGCGTCGGAGCACCTGCCTGCGGTAGGCAGGTTTAAATCTCGATTATCGAGTAAAAAAAAATAATGGCAAAAGAAAATAATTCAGGTCCCAAAAAACCCAAATTCAATACTTGGTGGATATATGGCGTAATAGCTATATTATTAATCGGCTTTCAATTTTTTGGCAGCGGAAACTTCGCGAATACTAAAAAAGCGAGTACCTCCGAGCTTCAGGAATACCTAAGAAATGGGGACATCAGAAAAATATTGGTCATTACCAATACCAGACAGGCAAAAATATTCCTCACGGAAGAGGCCTTAAAGAAGGACGTTCACAAGGACGTATCCGACCAACCCTTTTCTTTGACAGCCACTGCTGCGCCACAGTACGTAGTAAACTATGGAGATCAACAGAACTTTGAAAATGAGATCAATGACATTAAAAAGGAGAATAATTTAGACACGGAGCTTACCTACGACCAAGAATCGAATGTACTGACCGAACTCCTTTTAACCTTATTGCCTTTTGTACTGATTATAGGTATCTGGATCTATTTAATGCGTCGTATGTCCGGTGGGGCCGGTGGTGGGGCCGGTGGCCAGATATTCAATATTGGAAAGTCCAAAGCCAAATTGTTCGATGAAAAAACGGATACAAGGACCTCGTTCAAGGACGTTGCAGGATTGGAAGGCGCCAAGGAAGAAGTAGAGGAGATTGTGGAATTCTTAAAAAATCCGGACAAATATACCTCCTTAGGGGGCAAAATCCCCAAAGGGGCCCTTTTGGTAGGACCTCCGGGAACCGGTAAGACCTTATTGGCCAAAGCCGTTGCCGGCGAGGCAAAGGTGCCCTTCTTTTCACTTTCCGGTTCAGATTTCGTGGAGATGTTCGTAGGGGTAGGTGCCTCCAGGGTACGGGACCTCTTTAAACAAGCCAAGGATAAATCGCCCGCCATTATTTTTATAGATGAGATCGATGCCATTGGTAGGGCCAGGGGCAAAAATAATTTCACCGGTTCCAACGACGAAAGGGAAAATACCCTAAACCAATTATTGACCGAAATGGATGGTTTTGGAACCAATACGAACGTTATTGTTTTGGCCGCGACCAACCGTGCAGATGTTTTGGACAAGGCATTGATGAGGGCAGGCCGATTTGACAGACAGATATACGTGGATCTTCCCGACATTAGGGAAAGGAAAGAGATTTTTGAAGTGCACCTAAGGCCTATAAAAACCGCAGAAACATTGGATCTGGATTTCCTGGCCAAACAAACTCCCGGTTTTTCGGGTGCCGATATCGCCAATGTCTGTAACGAGGCGGCATTGATCGCAGCACGTAAAGAGAAAAAAGCCGTCACCAAACAAGACTTCTTGGATGCCGTGGACAGAATTGTTGGGGGACTTGAAAAAAAGAACAAAATAATTACTCCGGGGGAAAAAGAAACCATTGCGTATCACGAAGCCGGACATGCCACCGTAAGTTGGATGCTGGAACATGCCGCGCCCTTGGTCAAGGTAACCATAGTGCCCAGAGGACAATCCTTAGGTGCCGCATGGTACCTGCCGGAGGAACGCTTAATTGTTCGTCCGGAACAAATGAAGGATGAAATGTGCGCTACCCTGGGCGGTAGGGCTGCCGAAAAAGTTATTTTCGATAAGATATCAACGGGCGCACTTAGTGACTTGGAGAAGGTAACCAAACAGGCCAGGGCCATGGTTACCATATACGGATTGAACGATGAGATCGGCAACCTTACCTATTACGACTCATCCGGCCAAAATGAATATGGTTTTTCCAAACCTTATAGCGAACAGACGGCATTGACCATAGACAAAGAGATTTCCAAGCTTATTGAGGAGCAGTATAAAAGAGCCGTTGAATTATTGTCCAACAACAAAGATAAACTTACCGAATTGGCGCAACGTTTATTGGAAAAAGAAGTTATATTTAAGGACGATTTGGAAAAGATTTTCGGTAAGCGGCCTTTTGAAAAAGACATAAGACTTGAAGCTGAGGAGGCAGCAGAAAAAGATGAAAAAGCCAACAAAAATCTTCCCGAAACGGAAAAATAAAATAATAAATAATTCGTTGTTCCTAAACAACTAGGGGCTTAAGACTCCATTTAAAACATTAATGGGACTATTTGATAAACTTTTTGGGGGAGGAAAAAGAAAGGTTTCCAAGGAAACTGCGGAAACAAGAGGGCAACATATGCCCGATCTAAACATCCCTGTAGATGAAAAGTTTACCATTAATTTTAAACATAACGGGGGCAAATTCCTGTATTGTGATTCCATTCATGAGGTGTTCAGCAATTTGGACAATATTATCATTGAAAATAAATGGCAGGATCAAACCTTTTTTTCAATGGACAAAAGATTGGAGGAAAAGTTTGCCAAGCAGGAAATAAATTTTACCAACCTTCCCAATAATAGTGACATATTTTTCACTACCTGCGAGCATTTAATTGCGCAAAATGGTTCTATTTTAGTCTGCTCCAATCAGTTGAAAGAGAGAAAACTTCATGAACTGCCATCAAATGTTATCGTTTATGCCACTACCAGCCAAATGGTCGAATCTATTGGAGAGGGATTAAAGACAATTAAGAAAAAGTATAAAAATGTAATTCCGGCCAATATTACCACCATTAAACATTTCCAACCCACGGCTGAAAATTCAGACGATTTCTTAACTTACGGAAGTAGTTCTAAAAATCTTTATCTTTTACTTCTGGAAGACTTATAACATGAGAGAAATTTTAAGGCGCTTACTTACAGGTGCGGTATATGTAATTCTGCTACTTTCCGCTATATTCCTAAGCTCCGATGCATTCGACTTTTTGTTTATGACCTTCGGGCTTGCCTGTCTATACGAGTACAAAAGAATGATCAAACTGCCAGGGTACCATATATTTATTGCCTATTTGGCACTTTGGTGGGCCTTTATCTATCTGATCAATAATAAGATTCCCGTCAAAATTTTGATGTTCATTACCATATCGGTTAATTTTATATTGTTGTACTACCTCTTTTCCGGAAAGGAAAAATTGTTCAACAATTTGCAAAAGTTTATTATTGGCCTGTTTTATATAGGCGGGGGCTGCATTTTCCTTACTATGATACCGTACAAGGACAATGAATTTGCCAAATTTTTGATCATGGGGGTGTTTATCCTCATTTGGGTAAACGATACTTTTGCCTATTTGGTAGGAAAAAGTATTGGCCGCAATAAATTGTTCCCTTCCATTTCCCCTAAAAAAACTATAGAGGGAACAATTGGAGGTTTTGTTTTTGCCTTGGCCGCGTCCTATTTTTTATCAAAATATGAGACCAATATTTCATTGATACAATGGCTCATCCTGGCAACTGTAATCGTAATTACGGGCAGCTTGGGCGATCTTATAGAATCTAAATTTAAAAGGGCCGCTGGTGTCAAGGATAGTGGGGCCATTTTACCGGGACACGGTGGCATGTTGGACAGATTGGACAGTTTGGTCTTTGCCGCGCCTTTCGCATATTTAACTTTAATTATTTTTTCACATGTTTCATAAAGAAGGACAAAAAATTATTATAACCACCTTTATTATAGTTTGCTCCCTTATAGTATTGGCCAATTATTTTGTAGATATAACTTGGTTGAGATTTGGACTTCAAATAATTTCTTTGGTTATCCTGGTTTTAATCCTACAGTTTTTCAGAAACCCCAAAAGAAGCGTTTCCAAGAATTTTGATGAAATATTGGCGCCGGTAGATGGCAAGGTGGTCGTCATTGAAGAAGTGGAGGAAACGGAATATTTTAAGGCAAAAAGGATCCAAGTATCCATTTTTATGTCCCCGATAAACGTGCACGTAACCAGATATCCGGCAAGCGGACTTGTTAAATTCTCAAAATACCATGCCGGTAAGTACCTCGTGGCCTGGCATCCCAAATCCAGTGAAGAAAATGAAAGGACTACCGTTGTTATAAATACTCCCAAGTTCGGGGATATTCTCTACCGCCAAATAGCCGGTGCCATGGCACGCCGTATCGTTAATTACGCGGAGGTAGGTGAAAGCGTTCAACAAGGGGAAGATGCAGGATTTATAAAATTTGGCTCTAGAGTAGATTTGTTCTTACCTTTGGATAGTGCAATTACTGTAAAATTGCACCAAAAGGTAACCGGGGCAAAAACATGTATTGCAACTACAAGGGTTAAAAAAGAAAATGAAGACTGATAAACTAAATAAAGATTTTATAGCAGCGGTCGATTTTGTTAATGATTATACAGACCCCCTGCCAGCCGATCTTTTATTAAAACTATATGCCTATTTTAAAATTGCCAAACGCAATTTCAGCCATCCAGGTAGCAGGACGCCCTTAATAAATGCCTTTAAGGCCAATGCCCTGATCCAAGCAAAAAATGTAAGCATTGAAGAAGCTATGGAACGCTATATAGAATTGGTGGACAAAGAAATCAGAAATACCAATAACTGACTACCTTCCATTTAATTAAATTATGTACTTGTAGGCAAAGGCAGGGATTTTTGAAAAGGTGGACAGTTGGTAGTAGCAGTCGACAGGGAAAAGTTCAAGGTCCAAGGTTGTCCGGTCGAGCGGAGTCGAGACCTAATTAAGCGGAGTGGACAGTTGGCCGGGAGAAGGTTCAAGGTTTGAGAAAATAGATTTTACTGTCGCCTGGCAAAGTCCTTAGCTGTTTTATATCATCAAATAGGTACATGCCCTTATATGAATTTAAGACATTCCATAGTTACCCGATTTGCGCTTTTCTTCACCGGCCTAATTATTTTCTCCATTCTTTTATCCGGGTATTTGGTTTTTAGAAAAGCTTCGCAAGTAATTACGGCGCACTCAAAAGAACGTATTGTTCACGCTACCGAATTGGCGGAACAGTCCTTTTATGCCCTGCTGAACGAAGTGACCAATGACATTGCCGTAATAACTCTGAGTCCAACCTTACAACAGTACATTTTCAATCCATCGGAAAAAACAGTTCAAGAGGTTGACCAACTCTTCCGAATTATATTGGAAAACAAAGAAGCTTATTTTCAGATCAGACTACTGGACGCGGATGAGAACGGCAAGGAGATCATTCGTTTCGACAAATTGGAAGGACAAGTAATAAAGGCGACCGATCTACAGCAAAAAGGGGATCGTAGCTATTTTAAGGAGGCTATCCAAATAAATAAAGGCGAACATTATTTTTCAAATATTAATTTAAATGAGGAATACGGTGTCATCAGCACCCCTTTCACCCCTACCCTACGCGTTGCCAGTCCCATTTTTGATGGTAAAAACAAAAAAGTGGGTATCTTGATAATCAATATAAATTTAAATCTATTATATCTGAATCTCGATCAAATTGCCGGTAATGACAATCAGTTCTATTTAGTGGATGCCCAGGGCCAATATTTATATTCACCTGACAGATCCCGTCAGTTTGGCCAGCAGACCGGTAATTTTCAAAATTTTTATTCCGATTTCAATATTCAAAACAGTCCCAAGGAACCTCAAAAAGATGCCTTTCAACAGTTAACAGGACAGAATGGCAATAGTTATTTAAGTTTTTTTAAAGAATTGCCCTATTTTGATGGAAAACGAAAAATATTTCTGATTTCCAATATGGATCAAAATATATTATTGAAAAATGCCCTTAGCGTACGTTCGGAAAGTATTCAGACATTGCTATGGGTATGTCTATTTTCCATTCTCTTGTCATGGTTCTTCACCAATTTATTTTCAAAAAAAATCACTAAAATCACCAAAGCTATAAGTAACTATGACCAAGGAATTCCCGATGACCATGCCCTACCTACCAATAGAAAGGACGAAATAGGGGTCTTGGCCAATACCTTCAACAAAATGAAGGTCAAAATTGATCAAAATGTCCTTGAATTGAATACCGCCTTGGAGAAGGAACAGCTGGCAAGACAGCAAAGGGACGAGTTTTTACAAAATATGAGCCACGAAATGCGCACTCCCCTGAACGCCATTCTGGGCTTTACCAAATTGTTGCACAAAAATGCTTCGGAACCGCAATTACCAATTATCAATTCATTGGAAAGAAGTTCCAATAGCTTGGCAGGCTTGGTATATGATGTTTTGGACCACCAGAAATTAGTTGAGGGAAAACTGAAAATTCAATTGGAACCTACCAATATTGCGGAGCTCATAAAGGGAATCCACTCCACCTATTTGTACGAAGCCGTTCAAAAAGGACTTACTTTCAATTTAAGCATAGACAAAGAATTGGAAACTACTCTATTTCAGACCGATGCACTAAGATTGACACAGATAGTTACCAATCTCGTAGTAAATGCCATAAAATATACCCAAAAGGGTATCATAGGCCTTTCCGCCTCTATCAATGGTACCAATAATCAAACCTTGAACATAAAGGTGAACGATACCGGTATGGGGGTACTCCCTAAAAACCTCAACAGAATAAACGACCGTTTTTTTACGGAAAAAAATGATCTGTCCGGGAGATATGGCAGCTATGGCCTGGGCCTCTCCATCGTTAAACAGTTAACTACATTATTTGGAGGAAGCTTAATGGCTACTTCGGAAAAAGGTAAAGGTTCCGAATTTTTGATCAGCCTCCCTACACTATCCTCATCTACCCAAAAACTTACAAAACCCCTTCCCTCTTCAATCCTGCCGTTTCCAAAACTAAGTGGCGACTACAATATCCTGCACATAGAGGACGATGCCCCCACTATGGAACTGATAAAGCATATCCTAAATTTTGACAACATTACCTTGTATTGGACCAACTCCATCGAAGCAGTTTCAAAACATTTAATTTCGGATACTCCCAATTTAATTATAAGTGATCTAATGCTGGAAACCGAAAAAATAAGCCCCAGATTGGAACACTGGATCACCACCAAAAAAATAAACTGTCCGCTTATTATTATTTCGGCCCTGGATGCTTCGGAGGCCAACATACCGTGCTACGGGTATTTTCAGAAGCCCTTTGAAATAGACCACTTAAAAGATACCGTTTATAAAATTTTGGGCAGTAATGAATTTAAGGCACCGGATTTTTCAAATATTTATAACAGCTATGACCACGACATTCCTAAAATGAACAAGGTACTAGAACTACTGGAGAAAGAATTTGAAAACTATCTTAAGGAAATAAACAAAATTGCAGGGAGTAAGGACCAAATTAAATGGGAAGCCATAATCCATAAACTAATAGCCCATATCAATAATCTTAACTTGACCGATCTTAAAGAGGTACTGCCAGATAAAATATCGGCCATTAATGGAGATCATCCCAACAAAATAAACACTATTTTTGCTTACTATTTGTGCTGTATCAGGGTGGAAAGACACCTTAATTCAAAAGTTCGATCTTCCTGAGCAGATCCGGAACATAGCTCTGACTTACAGGAACATGGTCCTTATTTATCTGCACGGCACCGGTCTGTATAACGTCTATCATATTAAGGTTAATGATGTAGGAGCGATGCACGCGTTGAAAAAAATCGGGAAGCTTGGGTTCAAGGTCCTTAAGGGCCATTAACGTCAATATTTTCTTATTTTTAAAAATAATGGATATGTAGTTGGCCTCCGACTTAAAATAGGCTACTTCCTTTAATTTTATTTTCACCAGTTTCCCACCTTCCTTGATAAATAATCTCGCCTCCTTTTCCGGTATTTTCCGATTAGCGGAAATAAATTCTTTCGCCCTTAAAAAACCTTTATAAAATCTAGGAAAATCAAGGGGCTTTACTAAAAAATCAACAATTTTGGGATAGTTGTAGGAATCCAATGCAAAATCCTTGTTCGAGGTAACCATAATCACTGCGGAGTTGGGATTCAGATCAAGAATATCCTTGCCGGTTATATCCGGCAAATTATAGTCCAACAAAATTAGGTCAAAGGTTGAGCTGTTAATGAGGTTAATAGATTCGAAACCCGACACTGTTGTAGTTACACTTTTAATTTCATCGACCTTACTACAAAAGTGCTCAAGTAAATCACAAATTAACGGATCATCATCTACAATTAAACATTTCATGATCTTATCCAATAAATTGCCTATTTCATCAAGCAATATAATCAATTCAAATAAAAAACTATTTTTACACCATCTAAAATTATACTATTGTTCCATAGAAACCCGACTACCATGTGCCCTAAGTCTTTTTTTATATCATTATTTTCCATTTTGTTTATTGGTCTGATGGGCTGTAAAGACCGGTCCAAAGAACCCAAAACCATTGCAGGCCACCAGGTAGCCATGGCCAATGAACCCCGGGGAGAGGACAATATTGCCTACCAATGGGCCCACGTGGCCTTGGAGGCAACGGCAAATGATACGGATCGTTTTAAGCCCAGGCCAACCGTTACCTCAAGATATCTGGGATTAATCTTTACTGCCATGTTCGATGCCTGGACGCGCTTTGACGATAAGGCCCAACCGGTATACCTGAAAAATTTGGAACGATTCCCGAAAAATGAAAGATCATTAAAAAATAAGGAAATAGCAGTGAGTTATGCCGCCTTTAGGGCCCTAAATGAGTATTATTATTCCGATAGCACTCTTTTTAGGAAGAAAATGATCGCCCTGGGACTTGATCCGGAAAATAAATCGAAAGACCCCGGTACCCCGGAGGGAATTGGCAACCTGGCCGCGGATATGGTGATTGCGGCCCGTAAAAATGACGGGGCCAACCAATATGGGGAAGTGGAAGGTTCCAATGGGCAGCCCTACTATGATTATACCCATTATCAGCCCGTAAACGATATTGATAAAAACATTGACCTTAACAGATGGCAACCAAAATATTTCTTGGATGAGAAGGGAAATAAATACAATCCAGGTTGCCTAACCCCCTATTGGCAGAAGGTAAAACCTTTACTATTGGAAACTGCCGATCAGTTTAGGCCCGGGCCTCCACCCATGGTGGGTTCCGAACAGTTGGAAAAAGAAGTTCAGGAGGTCATTGATCTTCAGGCCAATTTAACCCCTGAAAATAAGGCCTTGGTCGAGTTTATGCGAGATGGCCCCAAATCTGTACAACAGGCAGGACATTGGTTGAAATTTGCACAGGATGTATCTGCCCGGGACAACAATACTTTGGACCAGGATGTAAAAATGTATTTTTTGGTAGAATCCGTGGCCATGGATGCCTTTATCTCCTGCTGGGATTCCAAAATGTATTATGATTATACACGCCCCTATGCCCTGGTACACGATTATTATCAGGACAAGGTAATCAAAGCCTGGGGAGGTCCCGATAAAGGAATGGTTGAAATGAAGGGAAAGAATTGGAGACCATACTCCCCCGATGCCTTTCTTTGCCCACCTTTCCCAAGTTACGTTTCCGGCCACAGCACCATAAGCGGAGGATGTGCAGAGGCCCTGCGATTATTTACAGGGGACGACCATTTTGGAGTAGAGGTTGAACTGGTTCCTGGAGCACTTACAGAGCCAAATAATCTGGGTGACCCCGTTGTCCTAAAATTTCCAACTTTTACCGAAACTGCCGAAATGGCGGGTATATCGAGGGTTATGGGAGGCTATCATATTCAGGCCGATAATGTGGCCGGATTGGAGTTGGGCAGACAGGTAGCAAGATATCATTATAAAAAATACCTTCAGCTCATTGGTGAAGATGATGAAGGAGAAAAAACGATGGGCCAATAATGCTATCCGACTTCCATACACAATTGATGAATTATCAAAAAAACAGATCCCAATTAAAAAGCGTGCCATAGTTGTATTTTAAAGATTACCAATATAAAAAACAAAAACTAACCATACTTAAATTCATTCCTATGAAGAAATTTCATTTAATTCCATTATTGAGTACTCTTTTAGTTGCCCTTGCCATGAATACGCAAAGGTTAAATGCCCAAGGATGTGTGGCCATTAGACACTTTTCTTCCTGTGTAGGAAACAGCTTGGAAAGTAATCTTTTGGGCAAGGGCGATCTTCAAGTTGGCATAAATTACAGGTATTTCAAATCCTTTAGGCATTTTAAGGGCACGGAGGAAGAGGCCGATAGGGTTGCCAATAATACCGAAGTTATAAATCATTCCCATGCATGGGACTTTTTTCTTACCTATGGCATCTCCAATAGGTTGTACACCAGTATCACCATACCTACGGTAATCAATGCAAGGTCTTCCCTATATGAGCACGGTAGAAACGAAAGGTACAGTACTTTTTCCAGAGGTTTGGCCGATATAAGGGCAGGGATAGGATATTGGTTATTTGATCCGTCCATAAACCCCAATAGAAACATTGCCGTTGGTCTGGGACTCAAACTACCTACGGGAAATTATAATGCCACCGATGTGTTTTATAATGTAGGCCCGGAAGGAAGCCCGGAAACAAGGCCGGTCGATCAGTCCATTCAACCCGGGGATGGCGGTTTTGGCTTTACGGTCGATTTTCAATTTTACCAAAAAATAGCCACAGGTCTATTTGCCTATGGTGGTGGCTTCTACCTTTTTAACCCTAGGGAAACCAATGGTATCAGAACCTTTAGGGAAACACTTAGTCCTATTTTGGAAAATGAGGCCATTATGGCCGTACCGGACCAATATTCGGTCCGTACAGGTCTTAGTTATAGTTTGTCCAATGTTGTCTCTACTTCCCTGGGAGCCAGGTTTGATGCCGTACCAGTAAAAGATCTTATTGGAGGCAACGAAGGCTTTCGTAGGCCGGGAAATGTCCTGTCCCTGGAACCCGGTATAGCCTATATGCATCAGAATTTCACCTTAAATCTAAATGTACCTATTGCCCTTAGAAGGGATAGACCTCAGAGTGTAACGGATAGGCAAACGGAAATTAGCACCGGAACCCCTAGAAATGGCGATGCGGCCTTTGCGGATTATCTAATAAATTTTGGAGTGTCCTACCGTTTCCCAAAACACAGGGCTATGGATATAGACCCTTCTATCAAGGACACCTTCAACTAAACTTTTATGCAATGAATTACATAGTGTCGGAATGGAATTCCTTGACAAGGATTGGATGATAAATTGGCAGTAAGCGGTAAGCAGTCGGCAAAAATGCTTATTGCTTATTGCTTATTGCAAAAATATTTTAAGAAACCAATCCCCCAATAACCATCGGGATCCTAGACCAAATAATCGATAATCACTTCGGAATAAGAAAGTTATTTCACGGTTAACTTAACACCAGATAATAAAAGACATATTACCAATCAATGGGTCGATAATCCTTTAAAAACTTACCACACCAATGTTTGCCGGAATTAATACCGTCTATCAACGGATCCAATACCCTTGCGGCACCGTCAACAATATCCAATGGAGGTTGAAAATCATGGACTTCCTCCTTTCTTTTGGACAGTTCTATAGGGTCTTCGTCCGTTACCCAACCGGTATCCACAGCGTTCATATAGACCCCATCTTTGGCAAAGTCCAGGGCAGAAGTATGTGTCATCATGTTAAGCGCTGCCTTGGCCATATTGGTATGGGGATGACGGTCCTCTTTAAAGAACCTATGGAATTTTCCTTCCATGGCCGATACATTGATAATATGTTTCTTACCTGTATTCTCCTGCCTCATAAGCTTTGACAAGCGGTTGCAGAGTACAAAGGGGGCAATAGCGTTCACCAATTGCACTTCTATCATTTCCGGAGTCTCAATTTCCCCTAATTTAAGTCGCCAGCTATTCGTTTTCCTTAGATCTACCTGTTGCAGGTCGGCATCCAATTCGCCTTCGGGAAAAACTTCCTTGGCAGAAAGCGAACTATCAAAACTGTAGGGAATCTGGGATAGTTTTGCAGAGGCCCTAATACCAATACCGGGCTCCGGAGCATGCCAATTAACGGGCAATGCATTATTTTGGGTACTCGCAGTGCCCTTGGTAAGGCTACTCAATTCCTGCAGGCAAAAATTATGGTCTGTCAATACCTCCCGGATCCGTGGGGGCAGATCGGGGTAGGCCACCTCCTCATTCTTCATAAGGTGTTGATAAAAACCGGCAGGCCTTCTTACCGTTTGGGCAGCATTATTGATAAGGATATCCAAACGGTCATATTGTTGCTCTATAAAATTGCAAAAAATTTCTACACTTGGGATATGCCTTAAATCCAGCCCATGTATTTTTAGCCTATGTCCCCATTCATTAAAATCCTCTTCCTTGGAGAAGCGAATTGCAGCATCTACCGGAAACCTGGTAGTGGCCACCACCGTTGCCCCCGCCCTTAATAATATGAGGACTATATGATATCCTATTTTTAATCGTGACCCCGTCACTATGGCTACCTGCCCGTTAAGGTCGGCCGTCTGAAAACGCTTTGCATAATTGAAATCCCCGCATTCGGGACACATGGCATCATAAAAATGATGCAACTTGGTATATACGGTTTTACAGACGTAGCAATTCCTGGGGGATTCCAATTTCAGCTCCTCCAAGGTCTTGTTGATGGGAGCGGTCAACAATTTGGGCGCAACAAATACGGCAGCCTCCCTGGCACTTCTAATCCCCGTTTCCTTACGCGCATGCTTATCGCGTTCTATCATCTTGCGTTTGGCCGCCTTGGCCGCATCCTTTTTACGCTGTTTAAATTCATTCTTGGCAGGTCTGGACAAATGGCCCGCTGCTTTTAGCAAAGCTACTCTTTTCTCCTCTGGAAGTTCAAAGATCCTGTGCCCGTTCACTACCAACTTATTAAGTAGAAAAATACACTGATCTATTTCGTCCGAACTAATTGCCCCAGCAATATCCCCCTGTCCGTCCACCAGATTATTACCTCCCATTTCCAAATATTTTCAGAAAATTAAAACCGTGCAAATGTAAGGTTTAAATTAGATTGCACAAACAGCACTATTGTTGTCATAACAACCAGAACAATACATAGCCATAGTTGTTTAAGGGCCCACCATGATATGTGCCCTATGCGTACCCGGATCCATTAACCAAGGCATTCCCGGAGCGTGGGGCTTGTCCGGCAATCCCGTAGATTCCGTAGTTGCAAAAGGAGTGTAAATAACATATCTAAATTTTCCATTTCGCAATTCCCCGGTGGAAATATCATAATCCTCGGATTTTCCATAGTACACATACATCATACTAGGTTCTTTGGGCATTTTTATTTTACCGGATGCCACCTCCTTGGCACGGATTTTTTCCCTCTCCTCCCCGGAAAGGTCTTGAGCCGAAAGTTCCCTGCCACGGGCCATAAAGGATTCAAGTTTTTTGGAATAACACGCCACATTGATTCCGTCCTTTTCCGGGTTATCGCCTATACAGACCAAATTATTGGTCCCCTTTCTCAAAATTACCAATTCTCCCGAGTCATTATATCCATAAACCATAGCGCCATCCTTTTTTTCATTGGGGATGGGCAAAACAGCAGTTTTGATCTGTATTTCAATGGGTGGAACTTCCATTTTAATTTTTTGTGCCCTGAAAGAAAAAATCGACAATAGCGACACACACAGTATTAGCTGTTTCATACGTATATATTTTATATTCCGATCATTTATTTTCTTAAAGATAAAAAATATAGACCCAAACTATTTGGAAATTGATGGAATTAACTTCTAAAATCCAACAGAATTCACGATAGGATGATCTAAATTTACCGACAGAACCAAAAAATCATAGAACAATGACGGTATATGAATTTCTTGACAAACTTGGAAGGACTCCCAAAGAAATAACCTTTGGCGATACCATAGACGTTATCGACACCTATTATAATTTTACGCCCTCCAGATTTACCAATGGAGCAATTATTAACGAGGCCGGCCAGAATTCAGGTTCCTGTAAAGTTTTCTCTTTTGCCCAACATCACAAGTTGGGCAAAAAGGAAACCCTGGCCTGCTTTGGTTCCTATTACACTAAAGACGTTCTGGAAAATCCCAATGGTACGGACCACCAGAACATTCGTAATTTTATGATCGGTGGCTGGGATGGTATTTCTTTCGACAATGAAGCCCTTAGCCTAAAGTGAGACCGGACGATACCTAGTTAGGTCCCGTATTCCTTTTCTGGCCCGGAACCGGCATCCATAACTGCCTACTTGATCATAAATGCCGATTCCTTATCCAAAAAAAGAACGGTTTCCGGGTGGGTCCTGAGTATGGAAGCCGGACAACTGGTGCCAATGTCACCGTAAAGGCTGTTATAAACGGCCTGGGCCTTTCTTTGATCGGGTACCACACAACTAATGGCCTTACAGTTCATTATGGCGGTAATGGTCAGCGTAACGGCCTCTTTGGGAACGTCGGCATAGGTTGGGAACCAGCCTTCGCCCAACTGTTGGTTTCGACAAGCCTCATCCAGCTCCACTACCTTCACCAATTTGGGATCTTTAAAGTCGGCAACTGCCGGATCATTGAAGGCTATATGTCCATTTTCCCCAATTCCAATGCAGGCAATATCTATTGGATGCGCTTGCAACGCCTTTTCATAATTTTTGATCTCCAATTGCAAATTGGCTGCATCGCCATTTAGGAAGTATATCTTTTTAGGGGCCACCCTGTTCAAAATCCGCTCCTTGAGATATCTTCTAAAACTTGCGGGATGGGATTCGGATATGCCCTTGTATTCATCCAAGTGGAATACGGTTACTTTTTTCCAATCGATTTCCTTACGCTGAAGGGCTTCTAAAAATGAAAATTGGGAGGCACCGGTTGCCAATATAAGATTGGCCCCACCTTTTTCCCTAATCGCAGCACTTAATTTTCCTTGAACATAATCAGCTGCCGCCGCACCCATCTCCTTTGTTTCTCCATAAATTTGTACGGACAGCTTATCTATTTGAAATGAATTTTCCATGGTATAGTTTTATATAAATTCCAATATAGCGAACCAGGTGGTCAACAGTGAAAATAGAATAACCGCTATTAGCCCCAGATTGAGCTTAAGACCTGCCTTATTAGTCCCCATTAATTTCTGTCTATTGATCAATACAAACATAGGAATCGCTACTGCCGGAAGGATACAGGCCTGAAAAGCCTGGGAAAAAACCATAAGGGCGGGCGGTCTTTCCTCCAAAAAGACTGTTCCAAAAGCAAATACCATAGCTCCAAGTATCAACACTCTGGAAGATTTGGAGTGGATATTTCTGGGAGTTCCCCTATAGTCTGCCAACAACCAGGGGGCTATGAGTACAATGGGAAAGATAGTGGAAAGCCCGGCCCCTGTAATCCCAACAATCAGTACAAAAGCTGCCAATTTACCTCCCAGCGGTTCAAAGAGGGATATCATCTCTACGGTATTGTCCAGCTTCATCCCGGAAATATGAAGGGTTCCTGCTGCGACCGCCATGATGATACCGCTCAAGAAAAGCATCATAAAAGCGGACACAAAGGCATCTGTCTTTTCCTTTTTTAAATCGTTTATACCCCACCCCTTTTCTGCCACTACCGTACTTCTCATCACAAATACGGCCGCAGAACAGGTGGTACCGGTAATGGCCGCAATGAGCCCCAAAGCCCCGGGGGTATCGGGAATACCGGGAACCATCCCCAATAGGATATCCGTCATATCCGGACGGACCATGATAAAGACCACCATAAAGGAAAGCCCCATCAAAATGACCAGAACGGTCAACACTTTTTCAAATGCCTTATAACGGCCGAACCATAAAAAAAAGGTGAGTACGGCGACAAAAAACAGGATAATCCATCCTCTTTGGATAATGGCCCCGCCAAACGCCAAACGTACCCCTTCCTGCACCAGATCGGCCACTATGCCCATTACGCCCATAAGGGCCAATAATTCCCCTATGATCAATACCAGAATGATATAGAGCGAAAGTATCCAGCCCCATTTAAACTCCTGTTTAAAATTAAACAGCGCAGTCCTACCGGTCACCAAGGTTACTTTGCCATAGGCGACCATAAGAACATAGGTAAAAATACAGGAAAGGACTACGGCCCAAAAAAGCCCCATACCAAACTCTGCGCCGGTCTTGGCCATAGTGGTAACACTTCCCGTTCCTATATTGTAACCGATAAGGAATAAGCCGGGACCTACGGCACTTAGTCCCAAAAGGATTTTTTTCATTATAGATGTATTGCCCATAGCCTGTTATTTATATAATGACCCCATTTAATTTTTAACCAATCACTTTAACATTCAGCACTATAAAAATTCATCAAAAGTTAATCTTTTGAATATACCAACTGTCCGGCTACAAATGTCCTTAGGATGACCAGCTTATCATCCTCCATCTTAAAGAGAATCAGATCTGCCCGTTTACCCTGCCCTATTTCACCCAATCCATTTAAAGAAAACATCTTGGCAGGATTGGTGCTTGCCATTTGTATGGCATCGCCCAAGGTACATTGCGTATAATCCATAATGACCCCTACACAGGCACTTATTGGGGAAGCTGCCCCTGCCAGAACATTCTCCTTGGGCAATTTCACCACGTTGGGGGTCAGCAATAATGTACGTTCCCCACGGGTATACTCCCCAGGAGGCAGGCCGGCCAGATCCAGGGCATCGGAGACCAAAATAGTTTTATCGGGGCCTTTTACCTTGTAAAAACTCCGTACCTCTTCCTTGGTCAGATGAAATCCGTCCGCTATTAGACTGGGAGTGATACGATCATCGGCCAATTGGGGCCAGATGGGGTTATGGTGCCTATTGATCTCATTGGCACAGCCATTGCCCAAGTGGGTGGCCATTTTTGCTCCGGCATCAATGGCACGTTCTATGTCTTCCGCACTGCCATTGTGATGTCCGAGTGCCACTGTAATACCATTGGCCACACAATTGCGGATAAAAGGTATGGCCCCATCCAATTCCGGGGCTACGGTAATCAATTTTATACTATTGTTCGCTGCTCTCTGCAATTCCTGAAACTCCAGCCAATCCGGATTTTTTATATACTTCTCCAAATGTGCGCCCCTAAAGCCGGGAAGGGGAGATATATAAGGACCCTCCAAATGGAATCCTGGAATTGAAGCTCCTATTTCCGGATCTTTTTGGGCCTCGGCAAGAATTGCAAAATTTCTCTTCATCCTATTGAAATCGCTGGTAATAATGGTCGGGAAATATGTAGTTACCCCTGCTTTCCACAAGGCTTTTGTAGCTTTCCTTATTCCCTCCACCGTAAGATCCGGACCTGAAAAATCCACTCCCATATAACCGTTGATCTGTACATCTATCAGGCCGGGCGCTATATATATATTGGAACCCTTGTCCCCTTTGGCCAAGCGTTTGATTCCTGAAATTTTTCCACCATTGGATGATATGGAGACCCGCCCCCCATCGGAATACAAAATACCCTCCATAACATTTGTATCCATAGTCTGTGATATTCCCATATTGTAAAAAAAGAATAGTGCTAAAACCGATATATATTTAAATACCATAACAATTTGTTGAATTTCCAATTATCATAACACTAGCTTCCAGATTCAATTTTGCGAATCTTAATGTTCCGGAACCAGGCATCGTCCTTATGGTTTTGAAGGACAATATGTCCCTTTCTCTTTTCCAAAAACCCCGGATAGTCCACAAACTTGCTTTTTTGGAAAAGGGAATCCAGATGTTGGGAACCGAATTCATAGGTAACTGCCATTTTCCCGTTGAGCCAGTGCTCTACCCTATTATTATTTACCACAATGCGACTGGAATTGAACATCCCGGCCGGCCTGACCTTTACATTTTCTGCAGCAATCATATCATAAAGACTCGCTGTATATTGGGAAGGTTTTAATTTTCCCGCATATAGCGTATCGGCATCGTCCAGCAATTGGTATTCAAATCCCAGGGCCGAATATGGGGAACCGAACTTTTTGGACATTTCTTCGGACACATTGTACTTTAAGCCTGTATTGCCCGCTTTCAGTATTTTCCACTCAAAATACAGTTCATAATTATCAAAGGTATCCATTGTCATTAAATCGCCCCCTTCCACGGGTTGACCATCCGGAAGGGAAGGCACCTCCCCACTATTCAGTTTTCGTATAGCGCCATCCTCAATTTTCCACAATTCGGTCTGAACACCATTCCTGCCCAAACCTCGCCAACCATTAAACGACACTCCATCAAAAAGTAGTTCCCAGCCCTGTTGTTGCTCCAGAGCGGTTAAATTATTGTGCAATTGCTCCGCAATCTTCAATGGTTCCTTCTTACTTTCCCCTTTGTTTCTGCAACCCATACATAACAAACCCATTATAAAAGCAATGGCCAATAAACTGTACAGGCTATTCTTTTTACTCCCCATCCTTATAATATAACGGATTCCCAATTACCTGAAATTATCGACTTTTGAATCGCTTCCAATACGGCAATACCATGAATAATGTTCTCATGGCTTCGCGGTTCCTTTCCGCTGCTGAACATGTTTACCATATCCACATAATTCCTATCGGGATCAACGGGCTTTATTCGCGACTTCAGTTCCACCACTCCTTCATCGGTCTCCACAAAATTTTGCCAGCCATACTTTTTGGTAGTAATGACCAAGGTGGCCATTCTTCCATTTTCAAATATCAAACTGGCACTACTGTTCAAATTCTCCTTTTCGTTTTTGTTGAACCTGGCGGAAACAATTTTTTCGTCAAAAAGATAGATCAGTGGCTCTACCATATGTACCCCATAAAAGAAAAAGCCTCCATAAATGGAATTGATATCGGCCTTACCGTAACAGGTTATTTGGTTTACCTCCTTTATTTCTTTCAATTGGCTCCGCATATCATCCGTAGCGTAGCTATGGGCTATGGAACTATAGGATGTTACCGGAGTACCGACGGACCTTGCTATTTCCAGAAATGTTTTTGCGGCCTGACTACTATAACAAAAGGGTTTGTCTATAAAAGTAGGGATCCCTTTTTTCACAAAGGGAAGGGCTGCATCCAAGTGTAGATCGCCATATCGATGATCAACTATCAATGCATCAATCTTTCCCATCATTTCCAATGGGTCTTTTACAATAACGGGAATGCTGCCCTTGGTCTTGGCAATTTGGGCAAACTCCTCTTTTTCCCCCCATACATATTTAACCTCCCAGCCCGGAAATTTTTTATCCAGATTGAACATTTTCCCAAAACCTACCGTATGGGAATTTTCGGCACCAATAATACCGATTATCTTGTTTTTTATCCCTGGGGCTTTCCCTAATTTTAATTGGGATAACAAAGGTGACGGCATGGACAGGGCCAAGGTTGAAAGTGCTGCCCCCTTTCCAATTTTCTCTAAAAATGATCTTCTGTTCGTCATATATTTTTTATTATAATTTCATTTCCCAGCCGTTTTCATAAGACCGGCTCCATAATTTCCGGGCATCGCTATCCTGCAAAATATGCCCGTTATTGGCATCTATATTCAAAGACCTGCCGGTGCGCTGGGCAATATTCCCCAATTGCACCAACAAGGTACTTTTATGACCGGAGTCTATATCCGCATTGAGGCCGGCCCCGTTCAAGATGGCATCGAACATATTTTGTATGTGCAGGGCATCCAAAAGTTCGGCCGGATTGGATTTATTCCTGGGATCTATTTCCTGGGTATTCTTAACCTCTTTCACCGTTTTACCCTCCAGATCAAAAATGGTATAGCTATTACCACCTGGTATTAGCATACTTCCATTTTCCCCATAGAACATAACGCCTACAGAATTCCCTTCTACGGGCCTGCCATTACAGCTCCTACCTTCCCAGGACATGGACAAGCCTTCGGCAAAATCCAAATTGATCACCTGGGTATCCGGTGTCTCCCAATCGTCCTGATACCTATACCTACCGCCGTTGGAGCTTACCTTTACGGGATAGTCCACCTCCATGCCCCAGCGCAGCAAGTCTATCATATGGGTGCCATTGTTAAGGGCTTCCCCGGTACCCCAATGCCATAACCAATGCCAATTATAGTGTACGATATTGTCCTTATATTTCATCCTAGGTGCCGGACCTTGCCAAAGTTCCCAATCCAACCAATCGGGTACCCCAACTTCCTTTCCAACCCCTATGGATTTGCGGTTATTGGTGTACCATCCTTTACCGAAATATACCCTTCCAATGACACCGGACTTCAAAGCTTTTATCCCTTCTACCACATTGGGCCATGATCTACGCTGGTTTCCCATTTGTATTACCTTCCCGTATTTTTTAGCGGCCCGCACCAAAATTTCCCCTTCATTGGGGTTATGACTACACGGTTTTTCCACATAAACGTGTTTGCCGGCTTCCATGGCCAGGAGCGATGCAGGGGCATGCCAATGATCCGGTGCGGCGATCACCAAGGCATCCACGTCCCTGCTTTCCAAGGATTTTCGAAAATCCGTAAAGGTTTTGGGTTTCCTATTCTGTCTGTCCTTTACCGAATCCAAACATTTAAGAATTGCCCTACTGTCCACATCACAAACGTGGATAACCTCAGCATTTTTTTGACTTGCAAAATTTTGGGCCAGGGCATTTCCCCTACTATTAACGCCCATCATGGATACATTGATACGCTCATTGGCACCTAGAATGCGGGCATAACTTTTGGCACTAAATTGGGGAAGGATTCCGGCCGTAGCCATAAAGGCCGAACCGGCAACGGTTTTTTTAATAAAGTTTCTTCTTGAACTTGAATTTGATTTCATGCTATCCAGATTTGATTATTTATATCTTATTTGGCACACCATTAAAATTAAGTTAGTGTTATGTTAAGTATGTTTGGTCATTAAATTCAGGTCTCTCCCGATAACTATCGGGATCCGCTCGGACCGGACAATTGATCATCACTTCGAGCAGTCGGGAAGTCATTTCACGGTCAATCCAACGCTAGTGTCGTGTCACGCCCGCCCTAACGCACAATGAATCGTTCTTTTTAATTTATACTGCGTTATAAAAATCCAAAATAACTCATCCTATACGTCATTTCAGATATGACACGACACTAGTACAGATCCGAAAACTCCATCCCTAGGGCATTGATCTTCTCATCGGAAATTTCTCCAGAGCACACTAGGGTACGAAACGCAAAACGAACCGACTCCCCTTTTTTCAAACTCAAATCCATCGTTTCCTTTCCATCCGAAAATACATTTTGGCCCAAAGGATTTACGGCAAAAAGTCCATAGTCCCTGGCGTGCCAATAGGCGGGGTACCCTGGATTCTTTTTATGGTCCAAAATAACAACGGCCACTTTCTCATCCCCATACTTTCCAAAGAGCTTCATCCATTTGGCCCGGGTTCCCCAAACACCCTCTCCTTTAATACCTTCACTACTTAAATAATCCCCAGAAACCACGTCGTTATTAATTACTTTTATCGTCTCCGGATTTCCATGTGCATCCGTTAACGTTAGCGGATCATCGGATGGCAATTCCAGCTCACGACTTAGCCTAATGGCAAACATGCCCTCTTTGGTATCCTTGAGCAAAATATCCTCTTGGGCGGTTAAGGTACTGATCCAATCTATAATCCTTATCCTTCCCTGGTCCATAAAATGAAGTTCAATTTCTTCCTTTATCTGAGTACGCCCCTGCGCTTCCCAATTGGTTCGGACCCTTATTGTTCCCTGGGCATCCTCGACATAGGCCCCAACAACCTCCTGATGCCTGATAACACCGCTAAACGGCTTGCGATCTTCCGGAGTAGCTTCTGAATGGCCCCAATAATCTATGCCATTCACATCTCCATAATTCATCCACATTCCTATGTGGTGCGGATGATCTGCACGCTCTCCGGCCATCGCCTTCATAGGATATTTACGTGTTATCTCCGTGCCTTCCGAAGTGGTTATGGGCCATAAACAGGGCTTCATAATATTATCGGGATAGATGTAGGAAGTAAATAATTCATCCCCGAAGTAGACATCCACTTTTTGTTCCGAAACTTTATTTTCCACTCTAATATCAGGCTTTCCATCCAGCTGTAAAGAATTTACATTACTATTTTTGGGCTTGCCCTCCCCACAAGAACCAAAAAAAGCCGACACCATTAAAAAACCAAGCAATCTTACTACCATAACATTTACTTCCTGTTTAAAGAAGGTTACTTGACCCTTCCCAATTTATGGTAATTGGCAAGGCTCTTATTGAAAATTAATATAATAATCTACGTTCTCCCTGATAATGATATCCAAAGGCACATATTGAACGGCATTGGGCAACTTCTTGTAAACAAAAAAATCGAACAATACCTTTATTGCACTTACTCCCTGAAATACCGGTCTTTGTGAAATAATATAATCGATATTTCCATTTTTCAGCTCGGCCACATTTCCTGGAACAAGATCAAATCCGACCACCTTTAATTCCAACTCGTGCATGGCGTGGTACCTGGAAATTATGTGGGCCCTGGAGTTGGAAACAAAAACACCTTTGGTTCCCGGGTTCTTGATATAATAGGTGGTCAGTTGCCTGTTCACCTCGACCTCCGTGGTGGAGGGGATTGTAATGGATTTTATATTTCTCTTTGCCTGCGGTTCATTTAGTGTGAAATAATCCCTAAAACCGTTTTCCACAACGGCCGTATGGGCACTGTTCTCAAACCCCTTCACCATGTTCACTATTAAAATGTCGTCCGAAGGACCCAAGACCGAATTCAACAATTTCCCGGCTATGTATCCGCTGCCCTTTAGATCGGGCCCAATGTAACTAAGGCTTTTTTTGTTTTTGATGTTGGCATCTATAAAAACATAAGGAATATTCCTTTCTTCCAATTTCGATATAAATTCCAGACTCTCCTTTTCAAATAGCGGCGCCAAAATTACGCCACTTGGATTCCTGTCAAGTATGGCATCGGCATTTTTAACAAAACTGGATTCGTCAAACAAGCTATACTCGTAAGCATACAGCTCCATACCAAAATCTCTATACAATTCCACCCCCTGATCTACCCCTATTCTTGGCAACGACCAATAACTTTCCGAAGTAGCAGCTTCCGGAAATAGGCTGCACACCATAAACTGTCTTCCCAAAGCCAAGGTTCTTGCCAAGAGATTGGGATTAAAATCCAATTTCTCTATGGCCTCCTCCACTTTTTTTCTTTTGGCATGGGACACCTTTCCCCTATTGTGCAAAACCCTGTCTATGGTTCCTATGGAAACATTGGCATAGTTGGCCAAATCTTGAATGGTGGTCTTTTTGTTTTTCGCCATCTAAAATATATTTGCCCAACTACATGTATTTTAATAAAATAAAAAGATGTGTAGGTACACAAATATAAAAATAATTGCAATATATACAACATATTATGGAAATTTTGGATGCTATTTCAGGTATTCATGAAAAAAATGTGTAAGCACACACTTTTCAATAAACCACAATTCCCTAGCAGGATTTCCTAAAACGGTTTTGACATCGTGGCCTATAATATAGACTGCGGGCCTACCTACAATGACCTTCTGATGGCAATGAACAAAAAAACGAATAATGAGTACACTATAAAAAAGGGAATTATGTATTCTGCCCATCCCAAAAGCAGCATTGCACTTATTATCAATAGCTGAAAGCCAAGGCCAAAGATAGATACGGCCGTCATAAGCCAATTGGGCAGATGCCTGCCCTTGGCAGCCTCCTTGTCCAACTTATAGATAATTTGGTCAAAACTACCGTAAAGTATTCTATACCACCAAAAAAGTACATTCACATTTCGCTGCTGTTCCCCTACCATTGCTACCGGAGTCCCGGATTCAAAAACCCGACTTGTAACATCGCCATGAAATTTATTTCTCAAGATGACATAATAATAGTTATACAAAGTACCCTGTAGTTGCAGTCCCAGGAATGCCAACAGGGCATAACCAAAATCTACATGGGTTATACGCCACAACACTAAAAATATCAGGACATTCAACCCAAAATCGGCAAGGGAATCAAAATATCTCCCAGTATAGGAGGGCGTATCCTTGACCCGCGCCAACTCCCCATCGGCAGCATCCAGGATAGATTTTAAAATAAAAAAAAAGGCCGCATACCAATTATAGCCATAGTACATACAACCCACCGCAATTATACCCGAACAAAGAAATCCAATAGTAACCTGAACAGGCGTAACGGCTGTTTCCTTTAATCCGTTCGCAATGGCCCTAGCTACTGGCCTTCCATAATCTGAAAGGTCCAAGAACTTATGATCTTCCGGTAATTTGGACATTCCCAGCTTTTTTTGGGGCATTTTAATGACTTAGCTACCTAAAACAGCACACTTTGTTATTCTTACTAAATATACGATTAAAATAGGGAATTGTTTCAGCACCTAAAATAGATCTTAACATAAATTGGAAGATTTACAACTAAATAAGACCCCAATAAACTGCCGGCCCTGCCTACCCTTCCAAAATCCCAAGCTGCCGAACAATGTCCTTTTCCGTTACGGGATATGGGATTCCCTCTGCAATGGATCTATAAACATCCTCAAACAAATTCATATAGGACGATTTTACCGATTTTATTTCTTCATGATGTCTTTCCCCATTCCCGTCAATGGTAGTGAGTACCCCATATTTATCGGCGTCCTCTACTCCAAACAAAGGATTTCCGGGACACATTCCCTCCAACAATTGCCGCTCCTGGATATCCGTTCTTGATTTTGTAAAGGTCCCCTTGGTACCATTAAGGACAAAAGCGGCCTGGGGCTGCACCACCAACATACTCATAGTTAAGAATACCTGTACCCCCTTCGGATATAACAGATGTATATGTACATAATCATCTACCTGGGTTTCGGGCCTAAACTTGCCGGTATACTTTTTCCACTCCAAGGGGTATCCAAAAAGTGCAATGGCCGCGTCCAATAAATGGGGACCCAGATCGTACATAAGGCCACTACCCGGCACAGGGGTCTCCTTGGCTATTTTGGGACCTATATGATAGCGATATCTATCGTAACGCATATGGGCCTCCACCATAGCCCCCAACTTACCGGACTCCAACACCTGTTTTACCGCTAGAAAATCACTATCGTACCTTCTATTTTGATAAGGCAGGATACAAAGATTAAGTTTTTTTGCCTCGGCGAAAAGTTCCTTGGCTTCGGCACTTCCAACACAAAAAGGTTTCTCTACCAAAACATGCTTCCCTGCCCGGAGCGACTTTAACGCAAATTCGAAATGCGTATAATTGGGAGTATTCACCACTATTAGGTCTATGTCCCTATCGGCTATAAGCTGGTCAACGGTATCGTAACTCTTTATGTTGGGATAACGCTTACCCGCTATTTTTTTGCTCCGCTCTACAACCGCGGTCAACCGGAAGCCAGGATGTTCGTTCAAAAATGGGGCATGAAACAAAGTACCCGACATTCCGTATGAAAGAATACCCGTTTTTATAATCTTCTTAGACATATTTTAAGCTTCTTTCATAAAAAATTGGACATATTACCCGTTAAGCGGAATTTAATCACATTAACCATCTACATTGTCCCGAGGTTCTTCATTGTTATGAAGGCACCTAACAGGAACAGAGTCTATGTGCTTATCTTAGACTGGCCAAACTCTTCTCCAGGGTATCAATTTTAGCAATGGCATCAGCCTCCTTTTGCCTTTCCAGGTCAATTACCTGTGCCGGTGCGTTGGCCACAAAACGCTCATTGGAAAGTTTCTTTCGCACGGACACCAGAAAGCCCTTTATATATTCAAGTTCATCCTCCAACTTATTGATCTCCGCATCAACATCAATAGCTCCGGCCATAGGGACAAAATATTCGTTGGACTTCACCCTAAAGGTCAATGCCCCATCCACCGCACTATCAACATAATCAATAGCCGATAAATTGGTGAGTTTGGCAATAACGACATCCCAATCTTTAGAAATATTCCCATCATTTAATACGGCCAATTGAAGGGCCTCCTTCATAGGAATGTTCTTTTCCTTGCGAATGGTACGTATTCCGGCAATTACATCCGAAGCAAAGTCAAATCCTTCAATTAGATCCTCGTTTATAGGCTGTAAGCTGGGCCATTTGGCAATGACCAATGCCTGTTCCGGACTGCGCTCGGCAATGTGCTGCCAGACCTCCTCGGTAAGAAAGGGCATAAACGGATGCAATAATTTTAGGTTTTCCTCAAAAATATGGATTACCGCATCAAAAGTAATGCTATCAACAGGCTGCTGATAAGCCGGTTTGATAATTTCCAATAACCAAGAGCTATAATCGTCCCAGACCAATTTATAAATGGCCATTAGCGCATCCGAAATACGATACTTGCCAAAATGGTCCTCTATCTCCGCCAATGTCCTGTTGAATTTTGAAATATACCATTCAATGCCCAGCCTGGAAGCCTCCGGCTGTGGCAGATCTGCCACTTCCCAACCTTTGACCAAGCGGAAACCGTTCCAAATTTTATTGGCAAAGTTTTTCCCCTGCTGGCATAAAGCTTCATCGAACATAAGATCGTTACCTGCGGCGGAACTCAACAAAAGCCCCACACGAACACCGTCGGCCCCGTAATCTTCGATCAGTTGCAGGGCATCCGGCGAATTTCCGAGCGACTTGGACATTTTGCGCCTTTGCTTGTCCCGAACCAATCCGGTGAGATATACGTTCTCAAAAGGTCTTTGATTGCGGTATTCATAACCGGAAATAATCATTCTGGCCACCCAAAAGAACAGGATATCCGGCCCGGTCACCAAATCATTGGTAGGATAGTAATACTCTATTTCCTTATTATGGGGTTCCAATATCCCATTAAAGACACTTATTGGCCAAATCCAGGAAGAAAACCAAGTATCCAGGGCATCTGCATCCTGTCTTAGATCGTCCAATTTTAAATCGGCATTCCCCGATTTTTTCCTGGCCAAATCCAATGCCCCTTCTTTGGTTTCGGCTACCACAAAATCGTCCTGCCCATCCCCAAAATAATAGGCCGGAATTTGTTGTCCCCACCACAATTGCCTTGATATGTTCCAATCACGTATGTTTTCCATCCAATGGCGATAGGTATTTTCAAATTTTTTGGGAAACAACTTAATATCCCCGTCTTCCAAAACCGCTTTTATGGCCGGTTTGGCCAGTTCCTCCATACTAAGGAACCACTGGTCCGATAATCTTGGCTCGATAACAGCCTTGGTCCTCTCCGAGGTACCAATTTTATTGATATGCTGTTCGGTCTTCACCAAATATCCCTTTTCCTCCAATTCCTTTGCAATGGCCTTTCTAACCTCAAAACGGTCCTTACCTTCATAATGCAGTCCAAAACTGTTTAGACTGGCATCCTCATTAAAGATATCAATGGTTTCCAAATGGTGCTTCTCCCCTAGGGCCTTATCATTGATATCGTGCGCAGGGGTCACCTTTAGACAGCCCGTTCCAAATTCAACATCCACATATTCATCCTCAATTATGGGGATCACCCTGTTGCATATGGGGACTATGGCATTTTTACCTCTTAAATGGGCATAGCGTTCATCGTTGGGGTTAATACAGATAGCGGTATCCCCCAAAATGGTCTCCGGCCTAGTGGTGGCAATGGTAACGGTTTCGTTGGACCCTTCTATTTTATAGGCCAGATAGTACAACAGGCCTTGTCTTTCCTCATAAATGACCTCTTCGTCGGACAAGGTAGTTTTTGCTTCCGGATCCCAATTTACCATACGGTAGCCCCTGTATATGAACCCTTTGTTGTAAAGGTCTACAAAAACCTTGATAACGGAGGCGGACATATTGTCATCCATGGTAAACTTGGTTCGTTCCCAATCGCATGAACAGCCCAATTTCTTTAACTGTTCCAAGATGACACCACCATATTCATGGGTCCAATCCCAAGCATGCTTCAAAAATTCTTCACGGGTAATATTCTTTTTATCTATACCCTGTTCCTTTAATTTGGCAACCACTTTGGCTTCCGTAGCTATGGAAGCATGATCTGTTCCCGGTACCCAGCAGGCATTTTTGCCCATTAAGCGCGCCCTACGGATAAGGACATCCTGTATGGTATTGTTCAACATATGTCCCATATGCAGAACACCGGTTACGTTGGGCGGCGGTATAACTATGGTATAAGGCTCCCTATCATCTGGCACGGAATTAAAATAATTATGCTGAATCCAATAGTCGTACCATTGGCGCTCCACTCTGTGGGGCTCATATTTCGAAGGAATTTCCATTATTTGGAACGGTTTTTGCTATCCCTATACGGGCAATTACTAAATGAGTGCAATATTAAGGTTAAACTTGAAATAATTCTAAGGTTTTTGTCCATTTAGAAATACGAAACAAAAATAAGTAACGTTCTTACATAACAAAAGAATTTTGGAGGTTCATTAAAAACATTTACTTTTGAAATTCACCAAAAACTAAAAATAATGAAAAAAATAGTACTGATTCTATTTGTTGGTCTCTTAGGTTTTGGCCTGACCGCTCAAGAAAATGGAGCAAAAATCAATTTCAAGACGGAAACCGTGGATTATGGTGAAATCGCTAAAGGCAGCGATGGTGTAAGGGTATTTGAATTTACCAATACCGGCAATGCACCACTTGTTATCAGCAAAGTAAGCTCTAGCTGTGGATGTACCATTCCCAAAAAACCGGAAGGACCTATTTTACCCGGTAAAACTGGACAGATACAAGTAAAATATGATACCAACAGAGTTGGCCCCATCGCAAAGGCGATTACCGTAATATCCAACGCCGATACCCCAACAAAGGTATTGAAGATCAAAGGAAAGGTATTGCCGGCAGAAGGCAAGTAAGTACCACATAAGAAATACCTAAGCTTGTTAAGACCTAAATCGGTATTTAACAAGCTTTTTTTTGTGGGACCCAATTGGAAAATCACTGGTCCTTCCTTGGAATCCCTTACTAAATTTCAAGGAATCCTTATCCAATAGACCAAGCACAATCCCCGATCAACAAAATCATTTAACACATTAATACGGAATCAAATAAGGCAGTTTTATTGTTTTGTCCGTATTGATTTCCCATTTTTGCCTAAAATTAGAATCCATATGCCATCAATTTCACGGAGAGGTGAAACAATGCCGGAATCTCCTATAAGAAAATTAGTACCTTTTGCCGAAGCTGCCATAAAAAGAGGAATAAAGATCATCCATCTCAACATTGGCCAGCCCGACATAAAAACACCCAAAGTTGCTTTGGAAGCCGTTAGGAACAACACTTTGGAGGTCTTGGCCTACACTAGAACGGAAGGATCCGAATCTTACCGGGAAAAGATTGCCGGATATTATGCAAAAAATAACGTATATATTGATGCGGACGATATTATAGTCACTACAGGAGGGTCCGAAGCATTGTCCTTTGCATTGGGAAGTATAGCGGATAACGGGGACGAAATTATTATCCCCGAACCCTTTTATGCCAATTACAACGGATTTGCCAACGCCTGTGGTATAAAGGTAGTACCTGTTGTCTCCTGTATTGAAAATAATTTTGCACTACCTCCTATTGAAGAATTTGAAAAACTGATAACACCTAGGACAAAAGCAATCCTTATATGCAATCCGGGCAACCCGACAGGCTATTTGTACACAAGGGAAGAAATTAAAAAATTGGCCACTATAGTTAAAAAACACAATCTCTTCCTGGTGGCAGATGAGGTATATCGCGAATTTATCTATGACGGTCGGGAGCATTGTTCCATTCTTCAGGAAATGGGTTTGGAAGAACATGCCATTATTATAGACTCGGTTTCCAAAAGATACAGCATGTGCGGGGCTCGAATTGGATATTTGGTCTCCAAAAATAAAGAAGTGATCCGGACCGCCCTAAAATTTGCCCAGGCCCGTCTTTCCCCCCCAACCTATGCCCAGATTGCAAGTGAAGCTGCCCTGGACACCCCGCAGTCTTATTTTGACGATGTAAAAAAGGAATACGAAGAACGCAGAAACTTGCTCATTTCAGAATTGAGCAAACTTGAAGGTGTAGTAGTGGGCCGGCCCCAGGGTGCCTTTTACTGTATTGCCCAACTGCCCATAGAGGATGCCGACACTTTTGCCCAATGGCTTTTGGAAGATTTCAATCTAGACGGGGAGACCGTAATGGTAGCACCTGCTGCAGGATTCTATTCCACTGACGGATTGGGAACAAACCAGATCCGAATTGCCTATGTATTGGACAAGGAAGATCTAAAAAGGGCGGTACACATTTTAAAAGTGGCCTTAAAGGCGTATGCACATTAATGGAAATACAAAAAGACATATCCCTTAAAGGGTACAATACTTTTGGAATTGATGCCAAGGCCAAATTCTTTTGCGAAATCAATTCGATCGCAGCGCTAAAAGAGGTACTTGCCCTTAAGGGCTACCCCGATCTATTTGTTCTTGGGGGCGGCAGCAATCTACTTATCACAAAGGATCTGGAAAACCTGGTATTGCACATTAATATAAAGGGAATCGAGGTAGTCTCGGAAAATAAGGATGAGGCCGTAATAAAGGTAAGTGCCGGTGAGAATTGGCACCATATGGTATTATGGACCTTGGACCACGATTATGGCGGATTGGAGAATCTATCCCTCATCCCGGGAAATGCAGGTACCGCACCAATTCAGAACATAGGTGCCTATGGCGTTGAACTAAAGGACAGCTTTGTAAGTTGTGAAGCCATGGAAATTGCCACCAGGAAACTAAAAACCTTTACCAAGGACGAATGCCGTTTTGGCTACCGTGATTCCTATTTTAAAAATGAAGGGCTGGGAAAATACATAATCACCTCGGTAAATTTTAAATTGACCAAAAGAAACCACCAATTAAATGTAGACTATGGGGCCATTGTTTCCGAATTGCGGAACAGTGGTATTACCGACCCTGGTATCAAGGACGTATCCAATGCGGTAATTTCCATTAGAAAAAGTAAATTGCCCGATCCGAAGGAACTCGGCAATAGTGGGAGCTTCTTCAAAAATCCGGTAGTGGACAAACAGCAATTCGACAACTTCATCAAGCTGAACCCGGAGGCCCCCTATTATAAGGTTTCCGAAAATGAATTCAAGATTCCGGCAGGTTGGCTAATAGAGCAATGCGGATATAAGGGAAAGCGATTTGGGGATGCCGGAGTACACAAGGACCAGGCCTTGGTACTGGTCAATTACGGTAATGCCACAGGAGGGGATATAATTGCATTGGCCGAAAATATCATAAAAAATGTGTCACAAAGGTTCGGAATCGTGATCGGCCCTGAAGTAAATATCATAAAATAACCCCTGACACATAATGCCAGGGGCTATACCAAACCAAACTAACCAAAAATTAAATGTACAGTTACCAGCTGTCCATTTATCCAATTAAAACGCTAAGCATAACAATCAATTTTATAATTTAGCGTTTGTTTATATACGGGAAAAATAAGGTCTTGGATGATTGCCGAGCCACTTTTTTTTGAGAACACGTTAATTATATGAGCATATTACTGGAAAATCATATTGTTGAGCTTCTTCAAGAACGAAATGACAAGGCCATTTCCCTCCTTTATGAACACTACGGGGATACCTTGTACGGGGTTGCCTACAAGGTAGTGCGCGATGAGGAATTGGCTCAGGATGTTGTACAGGAAAGCTTTATCAAAATTTGGAAGAAATCGGATTCTTACGACCCTTCAAAAGCAAAATTATTTACATGGCTTTTTAGGATCACACGCAATACGGCCATAGACAAATTGAGAAGTGTAAACAACAAATCCGACAAGGAAATCCAAATGGACGTTTCGGACGTATATAAGCTAGGAACCGAAGGTGTAATCCCTGATCTGATGGACGTTCAGGATAATTTGGACAAAATAGATTCCAAATATCAAATTGTATTGGACGCCCTATTTTTTCAAGGAATGACACAACAGGAGGCAAGCGAGGAATTGGACATACCGTTAGGCACCATTAAATCCAGGTTAAAGATCGGACTTAGGGAGTTAAAAAAGATATACGGTTCAACGATGATCCTTGCGTATTTACTAAGTATGTTTATGAATTAAAGCACGACCTTGATAAGTCCGGATAAGACTTGGACCCAATTATGATGTTTGGGTTACGGCATAGCCGGCCAAATTCTGCTACAAATAATAACGCCATGAAAGAAAAGATCAGAATATTTTTAGAAACGGACCTATTGGAGAAATATCTTTTGGGCACAACCTCCCAAGAGGAAACCTTACAGGTAGAAAGATATATTGCCATGTATCCCGAAGTTAGGGATACCTATATTGAGCTTCAGGAAAACTTGGAAATATTTGCCAAGTTACATGCCATTAAAACTCCTGAAGGCCTCAAGGAAAAAATTCAAACCAGGATCAAGAATGAAAATTCCGGAAGAACAAAATTCTTCAGGTATGCCATTGCAGCCAGTTTTGCCGCCCTGCTCTTTGCGGGAGCATCATATTTCTTTTGGAACCAAAACCAAAACTTGCAAGAGGAAAATGTCATTGTCAACAATAAGATCCAAAACTTGGAAAACAATATGCGTTTACAGTTGGAGGATGTTAGGAATCAGTTTATTGTCCTTAACAATCCAAAAACAAAGCGTCTTACGGTCAAAGGTAACAATAAGGCCAAGGAACTTAAGGCTGTGGCCTATGTTAATCCTGTAAAAAAGCTTTCCTATATCAATGTTAGCAAATTACCGAACCTACCGGAAAACCAATGTTACCAAATGTGGGCGGAGGTCAACGGACAAATGCTCAATCTAGGTGTAATAGAGGAGGCCAGCAATAGTGAAAAACTAATGGCCCTTCCCTATGGCGAAAATGCCGTTGGATATATTACCATAGAGCCAACAGGAGGCAATTCCAAGCCTACCATAGAAAATATAGTGGCCAATATTGCCTATTAAACCGAAGACTTAAAGTAATCCCAATCCTTATTGGGAAGGATATAAATTTCATATCTTTGCACTAAATTATGCAGGGATATGAAATTATTATTTTTAACAATAGGTCTATTGGCACTAGCTTTTGCTGGTATAGCAATAAAAATATGGTCTAAAAAAGACGGTAAATTTGCGGGGACATGCGCTAGCCAGAGTCCGTTCTTGAACAAGGACGGGGAAGCATGTGGCTACTGCGGAAAACTTCCTACAGAACAGGACTGTAGAAAGGATTCCGTTGCACAATAGAAACCCGCCTATTATTACCCTTTACAAATTTTCATCTTGGACAAAACCGAAGAACCACTTCCCAACTTAATTGAAAAAGCCAAATTGGGCAATCAGATAGCCTTCAGTGCCTTGTTGGATAATTTTTGGAACGACGTCTACGGATTTCAATTGATCAGAACCCGAAATGAGAACGATGCCGAAGACATTACCATCCAGACATTTTCGAAGGCTTTTGACAAGATACACACATTTAACAAAGAGTATGAATTTAAGACATGGTTGATCGCCATTTCAAAAAATTTGCACATAGACCTCATCCGTAAAAGCAAAAGAAACGTCCTACAGGGCAATGCCGAAAGTAACAGCGAAGCAATCAAGAAAGTCTTGGACGATGCTCCTTCCCCTGAGGACAGTTTAATTACAGAACAAAATTTGGCCGCTTTATTGGGGTACATCAAAAGATTAAAACCGCATTACCAGGAAGTAATAAACCTAAGGTATTTTCAAGAGCTTCCCTATACCGAAATTGCCAAAAAATTGGGCGAACCGGTAAATAACGTTAAAGTAAAACTGCTAAGGGCAAAAAGATTACTTGCGGAAATTATTAAAAACAATAATTAGGGCCTATACCTCTTCGACAGATCTTCCATTCCCTATCCCCTTATTGCCTACCATTATATTAATGGCCGTTCCAGATAGGTTATGGCATTCCAATTCTTTACCATCATTTGGTATTTTAACAATCTCCCATTTCGTATATTTGTACAAAATCATAGTATGAGTATCGAAACTATAGACAGTGTCATCCCGCCAAAAGGCAAACCCAAATGGTTACGGGTAAAACTTCCGACGGGCAAAAAATACACCCAGTTAAGGGGGCTGGTGGACAAGTACGGCCTTCATACCATATGCACCTCGGGCAGTTGCCCCAATATGGGCGAATGTTGGGGGGAAGGTACCGCCACCTTCATGATTTTAGGAAATATTTGTACCCGTTCCTGTGGCTTTTGCGGTGTAAAAACGGGGAGGCCGGAAGATGTAGATTGGGAAGAGCCGGAAAAAGTGGCCAGATCCATTAAAATAATGGACATTAAGCATGCCGTAATTACTTCTGTGGATCGTGACGACCTAAAGGATATGGGTTCCATAATATGGGCAGAAACAGTGAAGGCCATACGAAGAATGAACCCCACAACTACACTGGAGACATTGATCCCCGATTTCCAGGGCATCACTACCCACTTGGATCGAATCCTAACCGTTGGACCGGAAGTAATATCCCACAATATGGAAACCGTAAAACGATTAACCAGGGAGGTTCGTATACAGGCAAAATATGAAAGAAGTCTTGATGTCCTTTCCTATTTAAAGGAGAATGGCGCCAACCGCACCAAGTCGGGAATAATGTTGGGGCTTGGGGAAAGGGAAGAAGAAGTAATAAGGACCATGGAAGATCTTAGGTCGGCCAATGTAGATGTTGTTACTATTGGCCAATATCTGCAGCCTTCCAAAAGACATTTGCCTGTAAAGGAGTTTATTTTACCGGACCAATTCAAGAAATATGAAGAAATAGGCCTTCAATTAGGCTTTAGACATGTAGAGAGCGGTGCTTTGGTCCGTTCCTCGTACAAGGCGCACAAACATATAAAGTAAGCACCCCTTACGCCCCAAACATAGAATATCAATCCGTTATCGGACGGATAAATTGGCTTGATCCTATTTATGAAACAAATCCATATCGGTATAAACGGCTTTGGTAGAATTGGCCGTACCCTATTTAGACTTCTTAGCGAGCAATCCCATTTAAGAGTGGTGGCCATTAACGATTTGGCGGATGCGCCCACATTGTCCCACTTATTAAAATACGATAGTATCCATGGGGTGTTTCAAAAAGAAGTATCCCATAGCGGAGATCATATAATCGTCGACAACGAAAAAACAACCCTTTTAAATCATAGTTCCCCCGCACATATCCCTTGGTCCGATCATAAGATCGATATTGTTGTTGAGGCCACCGGAAAGTTCAAGGACAGGACCATCTTGGAGCATCACCTAAAAAATGGGGCAAAAAAGGTTATTCTTAGTGTACCCCCTAACGAAGAGGACATAAAGATGGTGGTATATGGAATAAACCATGAAACCCTTGTCCCTACAGATGACATCATTTCCAATGCCTCCTGTACCACGAACAATGCCGCACCCATGATCAAGGTTATTCAGGATCTTTGCGGGATAGAGCAGGCCTACATAACCACCATCCATTCCTACACCACGGATCAAAGCCTGCACGACCAGCCGCATAAGGATCTAAGGAGGGCAAGGGCGGCCTCCCAATCCATTGTTCCTACCACGACCGGGGCGGCCAAGGCCCTGACCAGGATATTTCCGGAACTATCCGATGTTATCGGAGGCTGTGGCATAAGGGTCCCCGTGCCCAATGGCTCCTTGACCGACATCACTTTTAACGTAAAAAGGCACACCTCCATAGCTGAAATTAATGATGCTTTTTTGGAAATATCGCAAAAAGAACTCAAAAACATTCTATATTACACAAAAGATCCCATAGTTTCTATTGATATAAACAATACTTATTACTCTTGTACGTTTGATTCACTGATGACATCTGTAATCGGCAAAATGGTCAAAATTATCGGGTGGTATGATAACGAAACCGGATACAGTAGCAGAATTGTAGATTTGATTAACTATATTATAAGTAAACGATACGTTTGATACCTATATTCTTACATATAAATTTGAACGAAAAACTATGGATCCCAACGGTTCTATTATTTTTTTACTTTAGTCTTTCATATCCCCAGGAAAACAAAGCTGCCGATAAGAATATAGAATATTATTTTGAAAGTGCCAGGGAATTGGGCAATAAGAACAAAATAGAACCTGCCCTGGAGGACTTGAATATTGCAATGGAGATCGCCTTTAAGAACAATGACCAAAAGGCCCTAATAGACACCTATCACAAATTTGCCATATTGTATTTACGCCTACAAAAGGATGATAGTGCGGAATATTATGCGGATAGGGCCAAATCCCTTTTAAAGGATATTTCCTATCCTTATGGAGAAGCTACCCACAGATATATAGATGCCATTATTGCTTATAGGGACGGCAAGAATTTCTTGGCCATCTCCATACTGAACGAGGCAAAGCAGATCAATAATGACAGAAATCTACTGAACAATATTCTTTTTGTGGAGGGAACTATTTTCCAAAACCTGGAAAAATACGAAAGTGCCATAAAAAATTTCAATGCCCTGGCCGTAAACACGGATATCTACGAAAAGGACTATCTGGCCTCCAAGGCCCATATTAAGTTGGCGGAGATCTACAATAGTACCGAAAATTACGAAGAAAGCGTTCAAAATGCACAGAGTGCCTTAAAATTGGCCAAAGCGAACAACTTTTATTTGGAAGTTATGGAGGCCAACAAACTACTTTCGGAGACCAACGAAAAACTTGGCCTTTTTGAAGCGGCCCTGTCCTATAACAGAAATATAGTGGACATCAAGGACTCTATATTTACCCTGGATAAAAGTTTAGCGGAAACCAAAACGGCAGATAACATCCAAACCAAATTTATGAAGGATGAAATTGGCCGGCAGGAAGCCAAGATAGAAGAACTTAACCAATCCAAAAATAGAACGGAAATAACGGCTATTTTAACGGCTGCCTTTTTGATAGTAATTTCCATATTGGCCATTTCACTTTACCGCAACAACCAGATCAAGTTAAAGACAAACGATCTACTGCACACCAAAAACAATGAATTACAGGCTGCAAGGGATGCTGCGGTAATGGCTATGGAGGCCAAAACCAATTTCCTGTCCACAGTAAGCCATGAATTGCGGACACCACTTTATGCCGTTACCGGTCTAACGCATTTATTGCTGGAAGAGAACCCGAGCGAAAATCAGAAAGAACACTTAAAATCGTTGAAGTTTTCAGGGGACTACCTATTGAATTTTATCAATGACATCCTTCAGATCAACAAAATTGATGCCGATAAGCTGGAAGCCCTTCAAATTGATTTCAATCTTAAAAAGATACTTTCCGAAGTCATTAATTCCCTGCATCAAAGTGCCAAGGCCAACAAAACAAAGATTGTACTGGAATTCGATGAAGAAATTCCGTCCCACCTATTGGGCGATCCCCTTAAGCTTTCCCAGGTTTTTATTAACCTTATCGGTAACGGAATAAAATTCACCAAAGGAGGACAGGTTACGGTCATAGCCAAGCTGGCCAAAAAAGTAGAGGAGAACCTGACCATTTATTTTGAAGTAAAGGACAATGGTATCGGTATTGATAAAGAAAGACAGCTTACCATTTTTGACAGCTTTGAACAGGGTTCCATCCAAATTAACAGGGAATATGGCGGTACCGGCCTGGGATTGACCATTGTAAAAAGCTTGTTGGGCCTATTTGGCAGCAAAATTGGACTTAAGAGCGAAATAGGCGTAGGGAGTTCCTTTTTCTTTGAACTGGATCTAAAGAGCAAGGACGATCTTATTGATGACATCCCCTTTGAAATTACCGAGGTGGAATACGATTTTACGGGACTTCATATATTGATCGTGGAGGACAATAAGATCAACCAGGTAATTACAAAGAAAATGTTGAACAAAAAGGAAATAACCTGTGATATTGCCAACAACGGATTGGAAGCCGTGGCCATGGTCAGAAAAACGGATTACGACTGTATCCTTATGGATATCCATATGCCGGGAATAAGTGGTGAGGAAGCTACTATAGAAATCAGAAAATTCAATAGATTGGTACCGATCATAGCCCTTACGGCAATTTCCTTGGATGACAGTTTGGAAAGTTTCTATGCAGCCGGTTGCAACGACGTGGTTACCAAACCTTTTAAACCGGAGATATTCTATCAAAAAATTGGCGAGAACATCTTTAATGTGAAAAAAAAAATTGAAGCCTAAGAACCGGTAAACTACCTCGGGACAGGCCCGCATGAACGGAGCAGGTGGACAGGTTTATATCTCTATTATCGAGTAAGATTATCCCCCAACAAATTTAACAGCACCTCTTCCCCTCCGTTCATAAATTGGTGCCTTACCCCTATATAATAAAAGTTCTCCCCCTTGCCCTCCAACCTTACGTAATCTTTTTCGGTAGTAAGCACTATCTCCCTGTTATTGAACAAATCAATTTCCTTCTCCGTAAAAAAATGATGGTCGGGATAGGCCAAATGCTCAAAGACAATTCCTTGGGCACTTAAGAAGCTTATCAGTTGCTTCGGATCGGCTATACCGGTCACCAAAGTTACTTTTTTATTTTTAAGTTCGGCCAAGTCTATCTTTCCTGTGCTGCCCTTTAGTATTGTTTCATACTCCAGAAAGCTAAAGATTACTTTCTGATTTGGGCCGGGATTCAATTTTTTCCGGATTCCTTGTTGCTCTTCCACGTTTAAATTGGGCGGACACTTGGTTACCACAATTATATTGGCGCGCTTTGCTTCACGCTTGCTATCCCTTAAATTCCCACTGGGCAAATACCAATCATCCACATATAATTTGGAATGGGAGGTTAATAGCACATAGTGGTCACATCGTACTTTTCTATGTTGAAAGGCATCATCCAACAAAATTATATCGGGGGCCAAGGTTTCCTCCAATATGGAAATACCATGCCGCCTGTCCGCATCAACCACAATAAGGGCATCGGGGAATTTCTTATGGATCTGGAAAGGTTCGTCCCCCAAATCCTCTACTGTCATATCGGGTTCTCCCAACAAATAGCCTTTGGATTTTCTACCATACCCCCTGCTTAGGACCGCAATTCTATTTTGCTCATTCACCTTGGACAAAAAAAACTCTATCATCGGAGTTTTTCCGGTACCCCCCACACTTAGATTTCCCACACAGATGGTCTTGGTCCTAAAGGCCTTGGAAGGCAATAGCCCCATATCATATAGATAGTTGCGCAGATATACCACAATGGCGTATATCAGGGAAATGGGAAAACCTAATTTTCTTAGTAGCTGCATTAGAACGAAAATATAATATTTTATCTTTGGAAGACCATTATGAACTCGTTTAAACTTTTTATTTTGGCCAAAAAATTGTCCTTTTTCACTCTTGCGCCAGCCGGCCCGTTCGCTAAAATAACCCACAGGGTTATTTTTAGGCGCTCCGTCCTATCTTTTTCTCCTTCCATAGCGATGCTATGCTCCCGAAAGCTTTCGGGATCAAAAAAGCCTTCAATTGGGCAAAAATTGCCTAATTTTCGCTACAATCCAAATAGTTTAAACCAGTTCAATTTTTAAAAATGATCATACAACAAGTTATAGATATCCTAGAAGATTTGGCACCACTTGATTATGCCGAGGGTTTTGACAATGTTGGCCTTTTGGTGGGAAATGCCGAAAATACGGTAAGTGGTATCCTGGTAACACTGGACACCTTGGAAAATGTTGTAGAGGAAGCCATAACTAAAAAATGCAATCTAATAGTTAGTTTCCACCCCATTATTTTTGGAGGATTAAAGAAAATAACAGGCTCCAATTACGTACAAAGGGTAGTCATAAAGGCCATAAAGCACGATATAGCCATCTACAGTATGCATACCGCCCTGGACAATAGCAATAAAGGGGTCAACGCCAAGATCTGTGACGTTCTGGGGCTGCAAAATACAAAAATTCTAATCCCACGGACAGGCACAATAAGAAAACTGACGACCTATGTGCCCAAAGAGAATGCCGAAGCCCTTAAATCTGCCCTGTTCCATGCAGGTGCAGGAAATATAGGCAATTACAGCGATTGTAGTTTTACGGTAGATGGCACCGGGAGCTACCGGGCCAATGCGGGAGCCAATCCCTATTTGGGGAAAATTGGGGAAACACATTATGAGGACGAATCCCAGATAAGCATTACCTATGGCATGGCAGATGAGCAAAAAATTTTAAAGGCCCTTTTTAGCAACCATCCTTATGAGGAGGTTGCCTACGAGCTACAAACCTTGGAAAATAAAAACCAAAATATTGGTATGGGCATGGTAGGAAATCTGGAAAACCCGATGGGCGAAGAGGAATTTTTTGAATTTTTGAAGAAAAAAATGAACGTTTCCTGTATAAGACACTCTAATTTTCTAGGAAAAAAAATAAAAAAAATAGCACTTTTGGGAGGAAGCGGCTCCTTTGCCATATCGGCCGCAATTGCCGTAAAATCTGATGTTTTTGTGACATCGGATTTAAAATACCATCAATTCTATGAAGCGGAAGGCAAAATACTTTTGGCAGATATTGGGCACTATGAAACAGAGCAGTTTACAAAAAATCTCTTAGTTGATTATCTTACGAAAAAAATTCCTAATTTTGCAGTCTCTTTATCGGAGAGCAAAACAAATCCCATCAAGTATTTTTAAATATGGCAACAAAGACAGAAACAACAGTAGAAGAAAAGTTAAGGGCACTATACGATCTGCAATTAATTGATTCTAGAGTTGATGAGATAAGAAATGTTAGAGGAGAACTTCCTCTGGAAGTAGAAGATTTGGAAGACGAGGTACTGGGCCTTAAAACTAGAATGGACAAGCTTAAAACCGATGTTGAAACCATTAACTACGAAATAGGCGCCAAGAAAAATCTTATTGATGAGGCCAAGGCCCTTATCAAAAAGTATGCGGAACAACAAAAGAACGTCCGTAATAGCAGGGAATTTAATTCTTTGACCAAGGAAGTGGAATTTCAGGAACTTGAAATTCAATTGGCCGATAAGAACATTAAAGAATTCAAGGCCCAAATAGAGCAGAAAAAAGAGGTCATAGCCGCTACCAAAGAACGATTGACCGAAAGGGAATTGCACCTTAAGCACAAGAAAAGTGAATTGAACGCTATTTTGGCCGAAACGGAAAAGGAAGAAAAAGCACTTTTGAAAAAATCGGAAGAGTACCAGTCCCAAATTGAAGAGCGTTTGGTAAAGGCATACAACAGAATCCGAAATAATGTAAAAAATGGTTTGGCCGTAGTCCCTATCGAAAGGGGTGCTTCAGGAGGATCTTTCTTTACCATTCCGCCACAGGTCCAGGTCGAGATCGCTTCGCGCAAAAAAATAATTAGCGACGAACACAGTGGAAGAATTTTGGTAGACCCTATCCTGGCCGAAGAGGAACAAGAAAAAATGCAACAACTTTTTTCTAAATTATAGAAAAACCGACCTATAAAAACAAAGGCCATCTTAATTTAAAAGATGGCCTTTGTTTTTCCTTACTCCCTACTTTTCTTTCCCGTCCAACAGACTTAGGATCTTTTGATCCACCTCATCACTATCCCATATCCCATCTATATTGGGAATTTGCATGATATGTTTCATTATTTCTTCCTGGGCATCCCCATTGGCCAAAGCTTCCACATAAGGTTTATTTGAAAATGTAACCCGCGAATAGGCCGGGATCCATTTGTCGGGATATTTTTTGGCAAACCGTTTTTCGATCTTTTTCTGTAAAATAAATTTGGGATCGGCCGTCATACTGCTCATTTCCAAAAAGTTCCGGTAACTGAGTTCCGCTATGGCATCCGCATTGGGTTTACGTTCTTTTTGGTAAGTACTAAAAATTTGTTCCCAATCGTCCCCATATTGGGCAATAATTTTGTTCAGGGCATATATATCCTCAAAACCGGCGTTCATTCCCTGCCCATAAAATGGCACAATGGCATGGGCCGAATCCCCTACCAAAGCCACTTTATTCCAATACGTCCAAGGGTAGCACTTAATGGTCACCAAAGCGCTTGTAGGGTTGTTGAAAAAATCTGTAGTCAGATCTTCAATAACAGGCGTAACATCCGGAAAATAGGTATTAAAAAAGTTCTTGGCCTCTTCCTTACTGTTTATTGCCTCAAAGGAAACCTCCCCTTCAAAAGGCAGGAACAGGGTACAGGTAAAACTGCCGTCCATATTGGGCATGGCTATAAACATAAACTTCCCCCTTGGCCAGATGTGAAAGGAATGCTTGTCCAATTTATGGGTACCATCCCCATTGGCCGGTATGGTAAGCTCCTTGTAGCCCACATCAATAAACTCCTGAACGTAATTAAATCTACTTCTACGTTGCATTTTGTGCCTGACCCGGGAAAAAGCACCGTCACAGCCAAAAACTATATCGTAAGTATACTCCTTCCATTTCCCTTTCTCCGTTGCACCGGTATATATTTTTCCTTCGGGAAGGTCTACATCCCACACCTTTTCCTCGAAACGAAAAACTACTCCTGCATCCTCGGCAAGATCGATCATCCTACGATTCAATATTCCACGGGAAATAGACCATATGGCTTCCCCTTCCTTTCCATATTTTTGGTAATACTCCGGTTTCCCGACAACATGAATGGCACGTTTGTCCAATGGAATGGCAATTTTCTTTACTTCCTCCTCAATACCTACCTCCTTTAAGGCCGTCCAGCCCCTATTGCTCATTGCCAAATTGATGGACCTTCCGGAAAACTCAACATTCCGGATGTCGGGCCTCCTATCGTATACCGTTATCCCGTGGCCTAACTTCCGAAGGTAAATTGCCAATAGGGATCCTACCAATCCTGAACCGATAATAGCAATTTTTTTAGGAGTCTGTATCATACTGATTTAATAATAAATGTAA
>CBFGWQ010000003.1:0-49468 GCA_965652575.1 uncultured Arenibacter sp.
ATTGGAATTGACCATCTTTGTATATACTTGCTTGGTAACGCCAAAATACTCATAGCATAACACATAAAAAAAGCCCATCATTGCTGATGGGCCTATCATTAAACATGGAAGTATATATTATATAACTTGTACGTTTACTGCGTTTAATCCTTTTTTACCTTCTTTTAGGTCAAAAGATACTTCATCGCCTTCGCGAATTTCATCGATCAAACCTGAAATGTGTACAAAATGATCCTTTTCAACACCTTCTTCAGTGATAAAACCAAAACCTTTTGTTTCGTTGAAAAATTTTACTGTTCCTTTACTACTCATCGTAATGTAATTAAATTTATTATAATATTATCCGGCAAAGATGGTGCTAATAATTTAAATAACAGCCATTTACTTCATTTATATTTGAAAACCCATGTTTTTTAGGTCTTATTTCCTAAATATTCCTTGCATGGATACCCTCTTCAATACCCCACAATACTTGCTTTTCAAGGATTTTTGAAATTAATTCCCTTTCTTTTATTGTCCATACAATGCACCTCCCATTCTGTTAAACACAGTATATAATTTATAAAACATAGGTATCAAATAGATTTTCCAGTTCGGTTTTGGGATCATGGCATAGGCCCGAATGGGTTTCCGAACTTTGGATCATTGTACTCCTGGAGGCTGTTAACCATCTAAATCTGTCCGGTAGATCCAATTTACCGATGGCCCCTCCATAAGGTGCTCCTTTGCACACCAAGGTCCAGGCCTTTAGATATTCGTCTATGGCATTAATATCCACTTCCTTGGAGAAACATCTTAATTTTTTGGGGTCGACCAAATATTTTACTTCCAGGAACTTTTTCCGCCTCGAATAAAGTATTACCCCAATATTAAAGAATTCCGCACGTTCCACTTTGGGCACAAGTCTAATAATTGCGTATTCGTATTTGTCCCTATCTTGCATTTTCAGATTCTTTAACCAAGGTATCGATCATGGCAAGTTTGGCATTCATATATTCCTTATAGGCCGCTCTAATTTCAACGGGACTTAGATCATCCGCCTCGTCCAACAGCCATTCTTCAGGAATCAACCCAATAATTTCCGAAATTTTATCGGTACCAAGTGCCCCTTTAATTACCAATGCCGCCTCCTTCAACTTCGTAGCGAATTCTAAAAGTACATGGTCCTTTATTAGGGGAAAGGTTCTCTTAAGATGCTCTTTCCATGTTTCCCAATTATGGTGAAAATAAAACCCAGCCCCATTATCTATTACCCACAGTTCCCTGTTCCAATTTAATAGATTGGTGTTCTTGACAGTCCGGTCAATATTGCTCATGATACTATCCAGGAGTACTATTTTTGAGGCGGTCATGGCGTCTACCTTGGAAACCAAAGGGTCAAAAGTAATGGCACCGGACAAAAAATGTAAGCCAAGGTTTAGACCTACACTAAATTTTAATAAGTCTTGGACTTCCTCGTCCGGTTCCGTCTTACTAAAGGAATCATCAAGGTTCATAAACACCAGCTCAGGAACCTTTAGCCCGATGGCCCTCGCCAACTCTCCTCCCAAAAGTTCGGCTATCAACGCTTTTTTGCCTTGTCCGGCCCCCCTGAATTTTAAAACATACAAAAATCCATCATCCGCCTTTACAATTGCCGGAAGGGAACCGCCTTCCCGTAATGGCTTTATATATTGAACAACATCGACCGTCCTTATCTCAATTGAATCCATAACTGCTAATATATAAAAGTTACGGAAGATTTTTCCAGGAATATAATCTACAATTACCGGACTATCCTAATTTACAAAGCCAACAGCCTTAACAGACTGGAACACTATAGGTTAGGGTGCACATTTAGAATTCTTTTTTACCAAACTCACTTTCTATAAACTTTGCCTTATTTTTTATGGCATTAAAAGTGTAGGACAAGTTAATGGATATCATATCTACCTCGTACCTATAATTGGTAGTCGTGTAAAATTCATTGTCCTTAAAGGTGGTGATCCGTTGTTCATTGGTATCCAATAATCCCATATCCATATGCTGCCATTGAAGGGTTGCCGTTAGTTTGTCATCGAAAAAGGACTTTCTAAAACTAAGATTGGGGGAATAGAACCTGGAGTCTTCCCCTTGGGCGGTATTTGTATCGGACAAATAGTTGAAAGTAAATTGCAGGGAAGCATTTTCCCAAAAAGAATAGGTAGAATTTAGGTTGAAAGAATAGATGGTGGCATTGCTATTCACGGCGTAATTCCTGGTGATGCCATCCCTATGCCTGAATACAAAGGCTCCTTGAATATCATAGGAATAAATATTGGCCCCAATATAATTGCTCCAATTTTGGCTTGGTTTTAATTGCGCCCCTATTTCCAGACCAATGGCATTGCTCTTGCCCACATTGGAATAGACCCGATTAATTATACTGTCCAATACGGCCCCATTGGCTTCATAGGCCAAGGTATTTACCCGGTTTATTACATTGTCCACATGTCTGTAATACGCAGTGGCGCTGACGGAATTACCACCTTTAAAACTTTTTACGACCCCCAATTCCACCAGATCTATGAATTCCGGTCTCAATTGATTGTCCCCTTGTTCAAAAACCTCGGAGTGTTCCCTTTCCGCAAAACTGTTCATTTTTAAGGTGGTGGTCCGTTCTACCCTTTTACTATAGGCCGCCTTTAATTTGGTAGCATCGTTAACCGTATATTGCAAGGAAGCGGATGGAAATAGTTTCACAAAATCATAGGTATAGGTTTGCTCCGGATCGGCAGTCCTTAGGTCCTCCGAGTAGGTACGATCCATGGATTCCAGGCGCAGACCGGCCGCATAATCCCATTTATTACTTGTACCGGTTAGTTGGGTATATCCGGAATGGATGGTACGCTGTAGGCTTATATTGCTTGAAAATTCGGGTACCAAAACGCCATCCCGCTCATAAACGAACTCTCCGGTATGGTCTATATCCCTATATTGGTAGCCGGTTTCCAAGGTACCAAAAGCAAAGGGCTTGAATTGATAATCCAAATTCACCCTATATCCATTTAAGGGGTTGTCGTTGGTATTGTACTCCTGCTGATAAACAATACTGCGATCGGTAAGGCCCAAATTATCATTATAGGTTGGGCCGCCCAAAAAAGTGTATTCGTACAATAAGGAGGTGGACAACTTGGAAGCATTGTTAAATATATGGGAATAATCAAAACTACCCAGGGCAAAATCGCCTTTTCTTGTTCTTAAATTATGGTTATAATACTGAAAGGTATATTCCCTGTTGCCACTGCCTATGGGCGAAATGGCATGATTGTCATAATAATCGATATCGGCCAAACGATCTACCGTATGCTTTCCTGCATAGAAACCTAAAGAATAGGTGTCGGAGGCATTGGGCGTGAAATCTATACCCAACCTACCATTATAGCTAATATCATCAAAACTACGCTCCCCATCGGAAGGTAAAAATGTTTGTTTGTCCTCCACTTGATTGATGACAAATACCTCTCCTTCCCTCCTACCGGTCCTATCATTGCGCTGGTAACTTGTGCCAAAGGACAGGTTCCATTTGTCCGTTCTTTTATTTAAAGTGGCATCCACTCCATATCTTTGGGCAGCTTCCTTGGTATCATAAGATTCTATTGAAGGTAATCCCCCTCTCAGATTTATTTGGGCATAAACCCCATTGGTCGCTCCCTTTTTTGTTATTATATTTAAAATTCCACCTTTGCCCTCAGGATCATATTTGGCCGAAGGTGCAGTTATCAACTCCACTGTTTCCAATGCATTTGCGGGCAATTGGGCCAAAATGGCACTGACATCGCCTTGGGTTGGCTTCCCGTTGATTAGGACGGCAAATCCGGAACTGCCCCTTACACTGATTCCGCCTTGTGCATCAACGGTGACCGACGGCAAATTTCTTACTACATCTATGGCGTTGCCGCCCTGACTGCTTTGAAACTTTTTGGTATCGAATACCTGACGGTCTATTTTATGGAGCACAGTGGCCCTTTCACCCTGAACGACCACTTCATCCAATTGGTTGCCAAGGGATAGGCCAATTATGGCAAGGTCTTTTACGGCCTGTCTTTTATCCAATTCAATATTGGAAATTGTTTTGGTATCGTACCCCATGAAGGAAACCTCCAAATAATAGATTCCGGGTTTCACCCCTTCTATAACAAAGGATCCGTCCTGGGAAGTAACCACTCCCGTAACCAGGGAACCATTGGTCTGATCGTAAAGGGCTGCCGTGGCATATTCCAATGCCGAATTATCGGTGGCATCTATTATTTTACCTGAAATTTGTGCAGTTAAAGCCTGGAAACCCAACAACAGGGCAACAAGCATAAAAAGGTTCCTACTATTCATAAATACCAATTTCAATTAAAGATGTCGACAAAAATAGAGGAGTCCCTCAACCTAAAATGGTGTATTTGAAAAAGGAATGGTACTAGGACATCCGGTAAATCCTAAACCTATTGGAATTTAAATGTTGCCTAAAACTTAAACTAGTTTTTTTCTATATTGAAGTGGAGTAAGCTGTGTGTAGCGCTTAAAATATTTGGTAAAATGGGAGGTGTCCTTAAATTCTAGGTCATAGGCAATTTCACTTATAGATTTGTTCGTATATGCCAATTGTCTTTTTACCTCCATAATAATATGTTCTGCAATTACATCCGATGCCGTTTTATTGAACACTTTATGGCATATGGCATTGAGGTTCTGCGAAGTAGTATTTAAGGTCTCTGCATAAAAAGAAACATTATTTTTTAAATTTTCGGATAATAGATTTAAAAATTGCATGATCCTATCCGTATTTTCCCCTCCTTGTAAAGAGGCATACTTGACCATTTTAGATAATATGGCCTTTAATCCCCCTTCTACGGCCTCCTGGTTCAAATTAACTTGATCCATCTCCCAGCACAGGGCCTTGAACAGGGCCTTCAAGGATTTATCCCCATCATTTACCTTTATTTTCTGACAGTTGTTCAATTTCATCAATTGTAAATTAATGTATTTGTCCAGTGTTCTTTCCAAAAACGATTCCTTGATAATGATGACATACCCCTTGGGCTTTGTAGTGATCTCCCAATGATGGACCTCATCTCTTTTAACAAAAAACAACAAAGGAGGTTCTATGGTGTGGCTTTCCATATCCATGTGATGAAAACCGCTGCCCCTAATAAAATAGATTATTTCCAGATACTTATTGTGCTTGTGGGGCTTGGTATATCTTTTAGTAACATCGAAAGGCTCTATTTTTAGACCCACTTCAGAGTTGATCTTGTTGTATGTTCTAATGGAATCGTTCAAAATGATCAATAATTGGCAAATTATAATAATGGTAAATGTAATTATTACGTTTTAAAGGCATTTTAGTGTGTCCAACTTTATGATAAAATTATAAGAATTTAACATCCCTCATTACAAAAAGAGTTACTGGGCTTCTTTTACAAGTTTTTTTGGAACAACAAAAAAAGGTGGGTATGGGACCCACCGTAATTATATTTCAAAGTCCTGAAAATATCGTTGATATTGAGGTGCTTGTCCCCATATTTATTATGGCTTTATTCATGTGATTATTTTATCGTTTAATTTTTGACGTATATATAAAAACATATCTTATTTTTAGCAAAATGTTACTACAAGTATTATGAAAAAACTATCGACTTCCCCTGCTTTAAAAAAATTGGTCCTATCCCTCCTTATGATAGGTACGTTCGCTGCCAATGCCCAACAAAAAATTGGCGGTCTGGCGCTCTACACGGTAAGGAACAATATGGGAGAGGATGCCAAAGCCACTCTAACGGCAGTTGCAGAAGCCGGTTACAAGAATATTGAGGCCGCAGGATACAGGGATGGCAAATTTTACAATATGGCGCCCCAAGATTTTAAAAGGTTGCTAAAGGAAACAGGGTTGACCCCTATTAGCTCTCATCAGGGAGGGGTTACACTGGAAAATGCGGATACGATGATCGCCGATGTTAAAGCGGTGGGTTTCAAATATTTTGTAATTCCCGTACCCCCCATGGGATTGAGGGACGATCATGAACAATTGGCCACTGTTTTGGCAGCCCTTGGAGAAAAATGCCATAAGGCCGGATTGAAGCTATTGTACCACAATCATGATTTTGAATTCAAAAAAAGCGATGATGGTATAGTGACCATTGATTATCTGCTTGAAAATACCGATTCAAAATATGTCAATTTCCAGATGGACCTTTATTGGGTTGTCAAAGCGGGAAAAGATCCTTTGGCCTATTTTGATAAATATCCCGGTAGGTTTAAAATGTGGCATGTGAAGGATATGAATGCCGAGGGAAAGTTTGCTCCCGTAGGCAAGGGTCAAATTAATTTTTCAAAAATCCTTGCACAGAAAAAGCTTTCAGGAATGAAATACTATATGGTGGAGCAGGATAACACTTTTGATTTAACACCTTTGGAGGCCATAAAAATAAGCCATAAAGGCCTGATCGATATAGGATTTAAATAATCATCGATCCCCATTATAGCAGAGTGGCCCAATTAATGGATTTGGATTTTCTGTCCGGACCGATCATAACGGCAAGGTTTTCTATTTTATCCTGGATCAAGGTCGCAACCGCTATTTCCAAAGCTACATCGTCCCCTGTAGCTCCCAAAATATATACGCATTATGGGTTACAGCGCTCACAAATTCCCTTTACCAGCATATTCATGTCTTCAGGGATAAATTTGTCCGGAAGATTAATTTGTGGTATTCGATGTTCCGTTAAACAGATCGTCCTATTGCATTTGGTACAATGAAAGTGTAAATGCAGGTCCGAATGCTTTGCCAAACCTTCATCATGATCGCAGAGCGCATATTTTGGAATTCCTGTACCATCATCTATTTGATGGACAATGCACTTCTCTTCAAAGGTCTTTAAGGTCCTATATAGGGTAGTTCTATCCGATTTTTCAAAATTTTCCTCCACAGTACTAAGACTAACGGCCGAATTTTGGGAAACCATAAACCGATGCACCAAAATGCGCATGGCAGTTGGCCTGATACCAAATCTCTTTAATTGTTTTTCAGTTTCTTCCACTATTTCCGGCTATATCCACTACTACTGCTATTGAAAAATTGATTCTTGGTGCAATCTGTCGCCATAACTCTACCTTTCTGGGTATCCGTATGTACATTACTGTCACAAGCTACACATTTCCTAGGAATTAAACTGCCTTTTCGGGGCAAACATAAAAAAATACAATTCAAGGGTATCTTTCATTCTAAAAAAGTATCTTCCCCCTATGTTGAAAACTGCACAGCTTCACTTTAAAATATACAAGCCTTTTGGCATGTTGAGTCAGTTGCACTCCAATGATGCCAAGGAGATGCGCAACAAATGCTTCTTGAACGAACTGTACAATTTCCCTAATGGAACCATGCCCATTGGGCGCCTGGATGAAAAATCGGAAGGATTGCTCCTTCTTACTACCGACGGGAAACTCAGTGATCTTATAAACCGTTCGGGAATTGAAAAGGAATACTATGTGCAGTTGGATGGGGAAATAACCAATGAAGCCATAGAATGGCTACGAAATGGAGTGGAAATTGGATTCCATGGCAAAAAATATATAACCAAACCCACCTTGGTCCACAGATTGAACACCCTCCCTACCCTACCTGAAGCGGATAAAAAATTAAGGATAGGAAGGCATAGGCCAACTACATGGATAAGCATCACCATAACCGAAGGCAAGTTTCGCCAAGTACGTAAAATGACGGCCGCTGTAGGTTTCCCTACTTTAAGATTGATCCGAATCCGCATTGGAAATATTCATTTAAAGGGACTGGCCCCGGGAAAAGTAATCCCGATAAAAGAACCATTCTTTTAAATACCGGCCTATTGGACCGTAACATTGCCATTCCAATAAATGGGATAAAACAAACTACCTCGGTGCAAGCCTGTCTGGCCGACAAAGGCAGGCACACGAGGCATTGGTCGGAAACAAATTTTTAATTTCGAAGCAAGCCTCGGGGTATTATACCCATTGGCGGTGCCAATAAAATCTTGCACCTCAAGGGGCCGTTTCACTGAACTGCGTAATGGGCCTTAACAGTACTTTTCGGAATTCCACTTCCGCACCCTCGGCCTGTAATGCAATATTTCCACTGCTCGCGGTAGCATTATAGCCATAATTTACCAAATCCCCATTTACCCACACCTTTATTGAGTTTTTAAGGCACTCAATGGTCATATAGTTCCATTCGCCCAAAGGTTTTTCAGAGCCATCGGTCAGGTTCTTTATTCTTCGCAATTTACCTTCGGTGATTCCCCATTCTTCTTTGGGTCCGCGCCTTTCCAACATATTATCGGTAGTGATATCCTGAACAATACACCAAAAGTCCCCTGCATTTTCATGCATCATTTGAACCTCAATGGATTTGGGAAACATTTCATATAGGGACCTGGGGGTGGAGGCAAATACCAGCACCCCACAATTTCCAGGTTTCCCCGCAAAACGATATTCCACTTCCAATCTAAAATACTGATAAACAGCATCCGTAATAAGATGGCCCTGTGGTTCCCCCAAACTCACCAACATCCCCTTCCTAACTATAAAAGGATTTATGGCATTAGCGTTATTGTCCATTTCCGGAACATCTACGTGCCAACCCTCCAAATCCTTCCCATTAAAAAGACTTATGGTGGTCCGGCAAGTGCAACCCAATAGGGTCAAAAAAACGGTACAGACCAACACTAGGCCTTTCATCCGTTCACTTTTGCAGGTTATAGTATTCCACATAATAGAATTTCAAATCCAAGGTCCCATAAATGTATTATTTTCTACCGACATATCATCCAACAGAATCAGGCTATTGGATTTTTCCGCCTATCCTCCAAAAACCTAATCAATTTATTGGACCAACCATGGGCTACTTGAAACAAAATATTGGATTCATTAGAGGCTAAACTATTTGATCATTAAACACAAAAAACCGCCCAAAAAATTGGACGGTTTTTTTCTTATTTAAGAAGTGGTTCAAACCTATAGAATGGCCACCAACTCCAGTTCAAAAGTAAGGTCCTGACCTGCCAGAACATGATTGGCATCGATCACGATACTTTCTTCCTTTACGTCTGTAATCCGCAATTGATTCTCCGTTCCGTCCGGATTCTTCGCCATCAACATCATACCGATTTCCGGTTTTATATCTTCGGGAAGTTCCTTCCTATCAATTTCATGAAATAGTTCCTCCATAATATCGCCGTAGGCTTCCTCTTTGGGAACGTTTATCGTTTTCTTTTCATTGACCTCCATATTCACCAATTCCTTTTCAAAACCTGGAATAAGTTGTCCTTGTCCCAAAGTAACCTCAATAGGATCCCTTTCCAAGGAACTGTCAAAAATTTGACCGTTATTCAATTTTCCCGTGTAATGTACTTTTACAGTGTCATTTTCCTTAACTCTACCCATAAAATTCAGTATCTCTAATTTTTAAACTGTTTATTAGGGTACAAACCTAAAGGATATAGATTTTCTGAAAGAATAAATTGTCTTAAATCCACTATATTTTAGAATATCTTAACACTTTGCCCAATACATTTGTCGTTTCCGGCTATATATTGGGCATATTTTATTCCAAAATAGCCTGATAGACCAAACTTCTCAACTTGGCGTGATCATCAATGCCATTAGTGGGTATGAGTTGCTTAAAATAAACCACAACAAGCTCTTCCACGGGATCCGCCCAATAGGTAGACCCGTATGCGCCGCCCCATTCAAAAGTACCTATAGAACCGGGCTCTCCCCTTTCACCTACATTTTTTGTTATGGAAAATCCGAGGCCAAAGCCCGAGCCATTTCGACTACCATAGGGTATACCCCTTACATCAACATGATCGGCAATCATTAACTCGACCGTTTTTGGGGACAATATCCTATTCCCGTTAAATTCGCCTCCATTCAGCATCATTTGTAAAAATTTGGCATAGTCCATTGCAGTGGAAAGAAGTCCGGCACCGCCCGAAAAGCTTTTGCGGGGCCCTTTTACATAATGGCCCTGGCCAATACCCAAACCGGGATCCGGAGACCTTTCCAATGGTTTGCCTTCATAGGCCATATAGGAAGTGGCCAACCGCTCCGCTTTATCTTTTGGCAAATAAAAATACGTGTCCGCCATACCTATGGGCCCCAGAATTCTTTCCCTAATAAATTCATCCAAAGTTTTCCCTGAGGCCTTTTCAACGATCACGCCCAAGATATCCGTATTGTAGCCATACACAAACCGCTCTCCGGGTTGGGCATCCATTGGTAATTTGGCCATACGGGCAATGGTTGCTGCAATGGGCTCGTTCCTGTCCGCAAAATACCAATTCTGTATCCCGGCTTCTTCCCATTCCTTCTTTGCCGGACCATGCCCGTAACCTATACCGGCAGTATGGGTCAGCAAATCCCTGATGGTAATGGCACGATTTGCCCTGACCACATCGTAGCCCCCATCTTCACGGACTTTGGCTACAGTTGTTTCCTTCCATTCCGGCAAATATTTCCCTATAGGGTCCGCAATCAATAACTTTCCCTCTTCCTGCAAGATCATGGCCGCAACACTTACAATGGCCTTTGTTTGTGAAGCGATCCTGAATATAGCGTCTGTGGACATCTTTTTCCCGGCCTCCATATCGCTCTCCCCAAAGGCCTGGTGATAGACAATTTTCCCCTTTCTGGCAACGAGCGCAACATTACCGGACATCTTACCGTCTTTCACATACTGCTCCAGCGTAGTGGAAAGTCGCTCCAACCTATCAGTGGACATCCCTACTTCCTCGGGCGTGGCAGTGGCTAAATTTTGGGCTTGGGAATAGGATAGAAATAATAGACATCCCAACAATAATAATTGACTTTTGATAAATTTTACCATGGTTTTTGATAATTGGATTAGTTGCTCTTTAAAAGAAGTCCAAAAGTTATTGTTTTTTTTGGTTTAAAAAAACAGTATCCCGTTTTCGATCAGGATTTTATCCTTTGGATGGAATTTCATCTGAAAACACAACAGTTGTGTACGGTCCCCATTAAAACCAATTGAGTAAACTACCTTGGGGCAGGCCCGTCTGAACGGAAACGGGCAGGTTTAAATCTCGATTATCGAGTAAAACGAAAGACAAAAAAATAGTGCATATATCCAAAACTATTTTGAATTAATATGCACTACCCTTTATATGCTATAGTAGCCCAAGTCCAATTTTGGAAACCGGTCCGACACTAAATTTTCTTTACACGAACCGCATTCATGCCCTTCATGCCCTTCTCCAGTTCAAAGGAAACTTTGTCATTTTCAGCAATCTCATCTATTAGGCCACTAACATGGGTAAAATATTTCTCCTGGTTCTCCGTATCGATTATAAATCCGAAGCCTTTGGAGGTATCAAAAAATGATACTTTTCCATTTCTAACAGGATCGAATTCCTCAATATCGCTATCATCCCTTTTAGGAACCCCTATTTCAATGGTAGAGGCATCTATATTAATTTTTTTAGAGGGATCTGGCGGCGTATCCGTTAAATTTCCGTCGTGATCAACGTAGGCAAATTGGATGCCCGGCCCATTTTCCTTCGACTCCAATTTACGGGCCTCCTTTTTCTTTTGCTTCTCCTCGCGCTTTTTTAGACGCTTCTTTTCTTTTTCACTTTTACTATACGTTTGTTGCGATTTTGCCATTGTTTTTTTTAACGTTTATAAATTGTACATCTCGTTCGAGAAGCGGTTGAAATACTAAACGAGCGTTTGAAAAAGAAAAATGAATCTAATTTAATCTACCCAAGAATTTAGTAGCAGCAATGCGAATTACAGGTCAATGCGCAACTCTTTAAACTTCAACAAATATAAGGCTAGTATTTCAAATAATTTCATTTACTCCCCCAATATTATTATATAAGGAATAAAAATGGGACAAACCATTTATAGAACGGTCTGTCTTTATGGCCCAACCTTAAATTGTTTTGTTGTACACGTTCATCTTATAGATAAAACAGGCCTTAACCTTCCAGACCCACCTCCAACACTATATTTGTTTTCAATAATTTGGAAATGGGACAAATCTCTTTCGCCTTTTGGGCTATTTCTTTAAACCGATCCAATTGGATACCCGGTACCACACCATTAAGACTAAGGGTTATCCGGCTTATACTCCCGTCCTCAAAGTTGACCTTGGCCGCCGTATCCAAATTGGTCGGAGTAAATCCGGCCTCCCCCAATAAAAAACTGAGCTGCATGGTAAAACATCCCGCATGGGCCGCTCCTATCAATTCTTCAGGATTGGTTCCCTTTCCCTCTTCGAACCTGGACTTATAGGAATATTGGGTGTCCTTCAAGATGGTACTTTCCGTACTCAAGCTTCCCTTACCATCCTTTCCGCTACCTTTCCAGTTTGCACTTGCCTTTCTAGTGAATTTCATATTTATCAATTTTAAATTATTAGAATACCATATTTGCCTACTTAAATCAGTCCTGCCCATCCTTGATCCCATAAAATTCCATTTCGTTGGGGTATTCGGAAAGCCTATTTGCCATGTATGGAGGAGAATTAAGTGCCCCAACCCCTAAGATATTAAATAGGTTATAATAATCCATGATAATTCGCACAATTCCATCAACACTACTTCCATTGTACCCTATCTGAATTTTTATTTTTTAGGAATAAAAATAATTATATATAAATAATTGAATATCAATTTTTTATATTTTAACCTACTCTTTTTATCAGCGTGTTGATGTTAAATATTGCTTAAAACGGTACTATTTTATACATAGTACTGTAACAAATTTACCAATCCCTCGTCTTCTAGTAGTAAATCAATTAATCATATAAAAAAAATATCATGGAAACACTCAACAAACATCTGGTAAAACAAACATTGGAATCTTCAAAAAGTAGAATTTGGAATAGCAAAAGAAGGTACAATTAATAAGTAACAATAGAAAAATAACACAATTTAAACATCAATTAAAAAACAAGATCATGGAAACAGTCAACAAACATTTCGTAAAGCAGACCCTTGAAAACTCCAAAAGTAACATTTGGAACACCAAGAGACGTTTCAGGTAATTAAAAAACAAATAAAACAATAATCATGAAATCATTCATTCATAAAATCCAATCTGAATCATCAAATTTTCAGTTGACCGGGGAAAGTATTTTTCTGGTAAATTTTAAAAGTATCAAGAAAAATCGTTGGGCAGAGCGCAGAATCTTTTTAAATTAATCCATATATTAAAAGGGAACAAGGTGTTGTATATACAAGCAGTTGATGTGGCAGTCATCTGCTTTTTTTTAAATCATGGCTTACCAACCCATCCCAACCTTCCCCCTATTCCATAGAATATGATCGGTATTGGCTATAGGCCTACTGATCCCCTTTTGGTGCAAACCGACTTGAAAACCGATTAAAAAGGACCAGTTTTTTTCTGGTATTGATAAAATAAACCCCGGTCAAAAGTACAATTGCCGCAATAGCGGACTGGGTGGTTATCTCTTCATCCAAAAAAAACCAGCCCAATAAAAGTGCTATTATAGGGTTGACATAAGTGGAGGTAGCCACCTTTTCGGGAGAAACTACTTTTAACAAATAATTAAAGGCCGTAAAAGCAACTATACTGCCCAAAACGATTAGGAACAGCATGGAATATTGCACCTGACCGCTCCAGGTGGTAGGAAGGGTCCAGGTCTCACCAATAAGCAAACTCCCTACCATTAGTAGTATACCGGCTGTAAACATCTGAAATCCGGTATTAACAAAATAATTCTTGGGCAGGTCCGCCTTGGCTACAAATAAACTGCCGTATGCCCAACTGACCATACATAAAAATATCATGACCATCCCCAAGACCGAGTTCTCCTGACTGATTACCTGGTTTTGGCTAACCAATAAATAGATGCCAAATATGCCTATTACAACCCCTACAACGGACATGGCCTGAATCTTTTTCCCTTCAAGAATCCGCATTAACAGAAGAATTACCAATGGTTGGGCCGCTATTTCCAAAGCAGCAAAACCACTGTCTACATATTTGAGGGCCCATACTACAAATCCGTTTCCAAAAGCGAGGAACAGAAATCCCGCCACCGTGGAATTCCATAGTTGTTTTTTGGTGATATGCAGTGGTATTCCCATGATTATGGAAAGCAAAAAAATTAATATTCCCGCAACGGAAAAGCGAATGGAAGCCAACATAAAGGGAGGTAGTTCCTGTACGGCAATCTTATTCATTAGATAGGTGGAGCCCCATATTACATAAATGGCAAAAAAAGCGAGTACTATTAAAAGTGCATTCCGGGATTTGGACATAAAAATAGCTTTTCCAATGAGCTACAAAAGTAAGCTAACTTTTATTAAATGCGCCCATCCGGAAAGCCGTGTTTACTCAATAATCGAGATTTAAACCTGCCTGCAGGCAGGTGCTCCGACACTTGCCCGCCCGTTCTGGTGGGCCTGCCTTTGTCGGACAGGCGTCAAAATCTAAAAATAAAGTTCCTTTCAATGCCCCGAGGTAGTTTACCTATTACGGTTCCCGGATATTTATTTATAGTCGGAGCAACCTTACGGCTTACCAACTACCGCCACCGCCACCACCAAATCCACCGCCGGACGAACCTCCACCGGAACTCCCGCTACTGGAGGGCGAACTCACCATATTGGATTTAGTGCTGGCCATGGATTTGGAAAACGATTTGGAGAACTGGTTCATGGATAAACTACTACTTGATGCCGAGGTATACCAGTCCGGGGGAGGTACATTTAGATCCCGGAACTTTTTGGCCCATTGATCGAACAGACCAAAGGCCAATGCATACCCTAGGGTATTTTCAAAATAATGGGGATCATCCTTTAAAAGCATTTTTAACCTGTTTTCTTCCGCTACCCTAATAAACCTTTTAAATCCCATTAATTCCGAGAGCAGCTCATTGCCCTTGGCATTCTTTTTTACCATATATCGGTTAACAAAAATAAGCAACACACAAAAGCCTACTATGGCCAGTGCCGCCAAAATCCCCCAAAAGAATAACCCCACCATAGTTAACCCGATCGCCAGAGCAATCAGGACAACGTACATAATACCCTGCATTTTTTTTGACTCCGCTTCGTAATAAGGTTGTGCACTTTCCTTTAACTGACCGCGTGCCTTTATCATCTTGGTATAAAAAGTATCCTTTAAACTGCTTACCAGTACTTCGGTCCCGACAACATTGTTATTGTCGCCAAACAGGCCCTTGAAAATCTCCAATTCGTAGGAAGGGGCATCCATAGGCAAGGACCGAAGCCTTATAATCTTGGTGTCCTTTGACCCAAAAAGGCCTTTTTTGGGAATTTCCTCCAATCTTATCAGCCCCTTTGATCCCCAGTAGGGTATTAAAGCTATCAGGTCCGAATTGTCCTCCCTATCGTTGATCAAAAAACCTACCATGGCCGGATCCAGTTGGTCCGGTGGATAATAACTAGTGGCAGCAATTACACGCTGGTCCTTGCCAAATTTCCACCACACCCTAAAAAATGCAAATAACATTATTCCGATAAGGAACACCCATCCATAATTGTCCCAAAAAGGCCAAAAGGGCTTTTCTTCCATGACCGATCCCAATGGAAGATCTATCAACACGGTTACACTTTGCCCGTGATGGGATATAAAGTCCGCCCTGCTGGTACCTGAAAATTCATTGCCCGCATAATATAATTGCATATCCAAAGTGGGTGTGGAAGTACCCCTATCGCCCGCATACACAAAACTATTTTCTTTACTGGGGTACACATTCTCCGGAAGCCTGATGGTAAAACTGACCTGATGAAAATCGGCCAACCAATCCTCCGGTTTAAGGTTCCAATAAAAGCGGATTTGGGAACCCTCAAAAAGCAAGGCATTATGGACCCGATATTTAATTTCGTAATGTTGTGGCCCCACCAGGGTAATATCCTTATCCCCTATTTTGATCTCCATATTATCCTGCAACTTTTGTACAAAATCGAAGGGAGCTTCAAATTTGTAATCGGGAACCTTTATCTTACTGATCCTGATCTTTCTGGTAGATTCGTTTCCTACGGAATCGACAAGATTATATTTTGTTTGTATGGTCCTGTAAATACCGTGTTTAGGGATTTCAAAGTTAACATCATAATTCTCCACCACATCAAAATAACCTTCCTGATGCAGGGTAATATCCACAGTGTAATTTTTAACCGTAAAATCCTGGGGCCATACCGCATTTACAGTTAGGAGCAATAAAACGAAGTAATAACTGCTTTTCATTAATGGAAATCTACCTTTACATTCGATCTACTGGCCTCCTCGGCTTCAAAATAATCGAATTGTTGATATTTGAACAAACTGGCCACAAGTACCCCCGGTACACTTTCCCCATAAGTATTGTTTTCCCTCACAGTGCCATTATAGTACCTTCTGGCACGCTCCAGATTTTCTTCAATTTCATTTAACTTTTGTTGAAGGTCCAAATAATTGGTGTTGGCCTTTAGTTCTGGATAGGCCTCCCCAAGGGCAAATATACTTCTCAAACTTTGTTGAAGTTGGTTTTCCGCCTTTATCTGGGCATTGATATCACCGGATGGAACGGCCATAGCTGCGTTACGGGCATTTATTACGGCCTCCAAGGTAGATTTTTCATGTTTTGCATATCCTTTTACGGTCTCTACCAAATTGGGGATAAGATCGTACCTTCTTTTTAGGGCCACATCTATATTGCTCCAAGCATCCTTGACCAGGTTTCTATGGGAGGCAAAACGATTGAAAACATTTATTAAGAACAGGGCGATCAAGGCCAGGATTCCCAAAAAAATAAATAACGTAATCATAGTTCGGTTTTTTAAGATGTTATAAAAATGGCTTCACTAAGTTACTTTATTTTTTGTTTGCACAGCAGGCTGCGTATCAAATTATGGGACAGAGCGGACTACCTGACCGGCAATAGCAACATTTCAACATTAGGGATAGGAACAACTTAACATAGATCAATGCGCATATGCCCAATGAACCTTAATTTTGGACAAATAAAAAAACTGTCTGCCGAACAGGCGGGCAATAAATATAAACAAATGAAAACCATACTACATACAGCAGACAGCAGAGGACATGCCGATCACGGTTGGCTAAATTCATACCACAGTTTTAGTTTTGCCAATTACCACAATCCGGAACGGATGAACTTTGGTGTTCTACGGGTGTTGAACGACGATACCGTCTCCGGCGGACAGGGCTTTGGACAACATCCCCACAAGAACATGGAAATTATTTCCATTCCCTTGAAAGGGGATTTGGAACATAAGGACAGTATGGGCAATACCACTGTTATCAAAGAAGGTGATGTTCAGGTTATGAGTGCCGGAACCGGAGTTTTTCACAGCGAGTATAACAAGAACAAAAATGAAGAGGTGAAATTTCTACAAATTTGGGTGTTTCCAAAAACCCAAAATGTTAGTCCGAGATATGATCAAATTTCTACCCGTGACCTGGCCGTTAAAAATTCTTTTTACCAAATCCTATCTCCCGATAAAACAGGGCAAGGCGTTTGGATCCATCAGGATGCCTGGTTTTCCCTGGGGGATTTTGAGATGGGAAATATTTCAACCTATACTTTAAACAATCCCGGTAATGGATTGTATATATTTGTTCTGGAAGGAAAAATTACTATTGAAGATCAAATTTTAAATAGACGTGATGCCTTGGGAATATGGGATACGGACCAAATTACCCTTACCAGCAATGCGCCCAGTAAGATACTATTAATGGAAGTTCCTATGGCATAACGCCCACACCCCACACCGCTCCGCTGTATTCTGCCTTTTGGCGAGGTGGTGCGTGGTTTATCGATTTTAGTATGCGCACAGGGCCTTATATGCTATATTGCCCCCTATATTAATAACACTTTTTCCATAAACCCTGTGTTTTGAAAAAATTTAGACTCCTGTCCGCAGCAATCATTCTATTTTCCCTTGTCCTATCCTGTTCCAAGGAAAGTAAGGAGGATCTTATAGACATTCTGGTCAATGAAGTACCTCCCGATCAAGCGGAAGAAGGGCCCGAAGGAGAAGAAGGACCTCTTATAGAAAGCAGTCCACTTTCCGGCAATCCCCAACGATCCGGGGACGCCTTGGCCGGGTACGAATATTTAATTTCAGGAAATTATATGAGTTCCGGTGTCCCCTATGATGCATTTTTACTGGGGACCAATGTAAATCCGGATAACCGCCTGAACAGGACTGGGGACAATGCAAACCTACCATACGACTACACCGCTGTAACCGCTATCAATGGAGCAAAAGTGGTTGCCCCTAATTGTATGGCATGCCATGCCTCTACCATAAATAATGAATTTATTATTGGCTTAGGAAGCCATGACGCCGATTTTACGGTTGACCGGGCAAGTAATATAGCTTTTTTGAATTCTGGCATCAGAGCTTTGTATGGCGGGGAGGAAAGCGCGGAATGGCTGGCGTACGATCAATTTAGAAAGAGCATAGTTGCCATTGGCCCCAGGACAATGACAGAAACCAGAGGTTCGAATCCCGCAGATAAAATTACACAGGTCTTAATAGCGCATAGGGACAAAAGCACTTTGGTATGGCAGGACACTCCATTGGTAGATATACCAGAAGAAGTAATCCCCTCGGATGTGCCTGCATGGTGGCTGTTAAAGAAAAAGAATGCCATGTTCTACCACGCCATTGGTCGACTTGATTTTTGCAAGTCTTTTATAGGTTCCAGTCTGCTGACCCTAGGTGACGCAACAAAGGCAGCTGAAATAGATGCCAAAATGGTAGATGTACTGGCCTACATATATAGTTTGGAAGCCCCTGACTATCCGTTTCCGGTAGATTTTGATTTAGCGCAACAAGGCAAACAATTATTTGAAAATACCTGCGCAACCTGTCACGGCACCTATGGGGACAGCCCAACCTACCCAAATTTACTGGTGACCCTAAGATCGGTTGGCACAGACCCGGAACTATCCGATCATTACACAGAATCATCGCCCATGAACGATTATTTTATGGATTGGTTCAATACAGGATGGTTCGGTACATATGGCAATAATTTGCAGATAAAAGCGGAAGGCGGTTATATAGCTCCTCCCTTGGATGGCGTATGGGCCACTGCCCCTTACTTCCACAATGGGTCGGTGCCCACCTTGGAGGATGTCCTGAACAGCAAAAACAGACCTAGACGATGGAGCAGGTCTTTTGATAATACCGATTACGATCAATCGAAAGTGGGCTGGATCTATTCCACCGAACAGACCAAAGTGGACAAAAATACTTATGACACCACCTTAAAAGGATATGGAAATGCAGGCCACACCTTTGGCGACCATTTGACAGATTCTGAAAGATCCGCCTTATTGGAATACTTAAAAACACTATAATTCAATATCTTATAGCTGTTTGTTTAAATCATAAAAACAAGCTCAACAATCAGCACCTAGAAAATTTACAGGGATCTTGTGTTCGTGTTTTCCAAAACAACATAGACTACGGAAAGCTGTTATTCCTCGGGTGGCCTACCGTGGATATCTTCATAAATAACATCAAAATTTTGACGCAAATGTGTACTTAACTTTTTATGATAGTCATCCGTGAGCCACTTAAGAAAGTTAAAGGTGCTTTTACTAATGCACTTGGCATAACGTTGAATCCTGTCATCAATATCCGGACCCAACATTTTGGCGAGTGCCAGGGCATCATAAACATCCTCACTGTTTTCAACACATATTCTGGCATGTTGGGCTATGGACCGCTCCAATACCACCTTTGATGATTCCCCGTTTTTAACGGAATCTACATAGGTTTCCTTGATATCGAAATACACTTCCCCGGATTTGGCAAATTGCGCCCGCAATTCTTCGGGCATTTCCCATTTGAAATTACTTTCCAGCTCCTCATCGCTCAAAAGTCTATCCGTATAGAAATTGGGGGATTTAAAAATGGTCTGCCAGTCCAAATCCGCCCCCCAGGGGCCAAAGCGATGGAAATTGTTTCCAAGATCGATTACCGAAAAAGTGGTCTTATTGTTCAAAATCCTGGAACCACGGCCTATCATCTGGTAATACAGGGTCAGGGATTTAGTGGCCCTATTCAAGATAATGGTATCTATGGTAGGCTCATCAAATCCGGTAGTCAATATACTTACGGAGGTTAAAATAGCGTTAGGCGTCATGTTAAACCACTTCAAGATGGTTTTCCGTTGCTTCTTGGTGGCCGTATTGTCCAAATGCGCAATGGGATGGCCCGCCGCCCTGAAAGTCTCATAGACATGCAGGGACGTGTTGATCCCATTGTTAAAAATCAACGTCTTTTTCCCTTTGGAATGTTTTTCATAGGCCTCCAAAAGCTTACCCAGCATCTGGGTATTATTATACAGATCCTCTGAAGATTTTACCGTATAATCCCCATTGGAACCTACCTCCAAAGAAGTCAGCCCCATATTGTACGAATAAAATTCCGCACGGGCCAAAAACTCGTTCTCAATAAGGGACCCTATGGTCTCCCCTACGATCAATTCATCGTAATTGTCCTTCATGGGCAGGTCTTTATTGGAACTCAATGGGGTTGCGGTAACGCCCAAAACAAATGAATTCTCAAAAAACTTGAACAATTTTGTAAACGAATTATAATGCGCCTCATCTATGATTACCAAACCAACATTGGAAATATCCAATTTATCGTCCTGAAGCCTATTGTTCAATGTCTCCACCATGGCCACGAAGCAACTGTACCCTTCCTGATCATCCAGATTGGCCTTACTATCCACAACTTTGTTGGTTACCCCAAAACTGGTCAACATAGCAGAGGTTTGCCTGCAAAGCTCTATACGATGGGTCATGATCAACACCTTTTTATTGTGGTGCTTGAGGTATTGCCTTGCTATTTCCGAAAAAATAACGGTTTTACCACCACCAGTGGGCAATTGGTACAAAAGATGATAATCGTCGGGGGCCGTTTCAAATTTATCAAAAATCTGGTCTATGGCTCCTTTTTGATAACTGTACAGCTCCTTATCCGTTTTTCTTTCTACAATGGCATTGGCAATCAAAGTCTCCGACATAATCTCTTTTTTGGATTGCAAAACTAAGCCCTTTGTTGGGTGTTCAACGAATATTTTCAAAAAATTTAAGGATTATTTTTTCCGAATATCATCACCAATGGCCAATTGGAGCCATTATACGGCATGGATTACGGAACAGCGTCCATAAAAATTAAAAACAGAGAAAAATGTTTGATGGGCAACTATCGAGATTTATATGCTTCGACGTATGCGCCAAAATCTAAAAATCAAGTGACTTTCAGTGCCTCGAAGGCTTGTTCCGAGGTCGTTCATTTTTATTTCCCCGCAAACCCTTCGTTTTGCTGCTCAGCAAGTTATTTCCGTTGCGACTTCAGGTACAGTTGTTCCACCTTTTCCCTGGCCCATGGGGTTCTCCTTAAAAACTTTAAACTGGATTTAACGGAGGGATCGTGATTAAAGCAGCGTATATTGATTTTCGCACCCAATTCCTCCCAACCATACTGAACCACCAAGGCATCCAGAATATTGGCCAAGGTAATTCCATGTAAGGGATTCTTATTGTTATTCATTTAAAGTAACGCATTAAATAAAAATAATTATCTATATAAATTACAATTAAATATTATTTTCTTTTCTTATTTTTTTGGGCAAACTTCTTATCCCCCCTGGTAATCGGTTTTTTATACTTCTTAGCTATTGTTCTTTTATAGGATCCGCCCTGGTTTACCTTTTTATTTTTTTCCGCTTTCTCATGGAAGGCAGCCCCCCGGGCCTCCTGTTCGGCAGCACTCACTGGATTGTTGATTTCCAAATTTCTGGGACGCTCCTCCGGTGCCAGTTCCTCCGATATTTTTACCTCCTTTGGAAACTCCGCCAGGGAAATTTTAAAGTCCATTAATTCCTCAATAGCATTTTTAAACTCTTCCTCTTTCGTGGTATACAGTAATATGGAGTTCCCTTTTCTCTTCGCTCTTCCCGTCCTTCCTATACGGTGCATATAGTTCTCAGGATAAATAGGAGTGTCGAAATTGATAACGTGGGTAATTTGTTCAAGATCCAAGCCTCTGGACATTATATCGGTAGAAACCAGTATCCTATTTTTTCCTTCATCGAATTGTTTTATGGATCTAATCCTGTAATTCTGTGTTTTATTGGAGTGGATTATAGCGGCCTCATCACCAAAACCTCCTTTCAGGGCCTCAAATAACCTATCGGCACTTCTTTTGTTGGAGACAAAAATCAACACCTTTTTATAAATGGCCTTGTCTTTCAACAAAAAGGCCAAAAGATTTATTTTGGTATAATAGTTTGGAACGGCATAGGCCATTTGTTCTATATTTTCCAGTGGGGTTCCGCTAACGGCAATCGATATTTTTACCGGTGCAATAAAAAAATCCCCAATCAATTTGGAAACCTCTTCTGTCATGGTAGCCGAAAACATAATGTGCTGTCTTCTCTGGGGCATTAACTCAAAGATATTGGTAATCTGAAAACGAAAGCCGAGGTCCAACATCACATCTACCTCATCGATTACCAATTTTTTGATATCCCGGAGCTTAACCGTCCTATCCAGAGTAAGATCGTACAATCTGCCGGGAGTGGCCACCAAAATATCACATCCTTGGGCAACGGCTTGCCGCTGCGTATTTATATTTGCCCCTCCATATATACCGCATATCCGGACACTCATATATTTGGAATAAGATTCGATATTGGCAACCACTTGCAAAACGAGTTCCCTAGTTGGTACCAATATCAAAATTCTCGGATTGGGTTGTTTGGAAAATTTCAACTCCTGTAAAAGCGGTAACATATAGGCAAAAGTTTTTCCCGTACCGGTCTGTGCTATCCCAACTACATCCTTGCCCGACATGATTACGGAAAAGGCCTCTTGCTGGACCGGTGTAGGGGAAGCAAAGCCCAAATCCTCTATGGCATAATGTAATTGTTGAGATATATTGAAATCCGAAAAAGTGCCCATTACCAATGTTTTTTTGGACAAAGGTAGAGTTTATAATCCTGATTGCTACCCTTTTTCCAATTGTTGGTACGGATCGGGAACCAAAACGGACTCTTAATTAAAACTTAATTCACAAGTATAACTGTTCAATTATCATTATTTTGATGCCGCTTACTAAAAATCCAAAAAATGAAAAAAAACTACCTACTGCTTAGCTTACACCTCTTTTGTCTTATCGGTATCGGATATACACAAACTACAGATAAAATTGTATCCCGAATAGTGTCCGAGGTCAATGAAAATTCACAATTGGAAACCTTGGCCCACGAATTATTGGATGTCATTGGCCCTAGATTGGTCGGCACTCCACAAATGCAAAAGGCCCATGACTGGGCAGTGGACCAATACACCAACTGGGGTATTGCTGCCAAAAATGAACAATGGGGCCAATGGAGGGGCTGGGAAAGGGGAATAACACACATAGACATGGTATCCCCCAGAATACAAACCTTAAAGGGAACCCAATTGGCATGGAGCCCAGGCACCGGACGTAAAGGCATTACGGCAGAGTTAATGATCTTGCCTACCGTTGCCGATTCCTCTGAATTTAACAAGTGGTTGCCCAGCGTCAAAGGTAAGCTGATCATGATCTCTATGAAGGAACCTACCGGCAGACCGGATTATAACTGGAAAGAATTTGCAACGCCGGAATCCTACAGTAAAATGCAAAAAGATAGGGAGGCCCAAGAAAATGAATGGTCAGAAAATATGCAACGTATAGGATACAACAGGCGATCGCTACCTATTGCCCTGGAAAAAGCCGGAGCTGTGGGAATAGTAAGTTCCTATTGGTCCAAGGGTTTTGGTGCCAATAAAATTTTTGGTGCCAATACGGATAAAATTCCCTTTATAGATTTGGAATTGGAGGACTACACCATGCTTTACAGAATGGTAGAACACGGAAAACGCCCTAAAATTAAAATTTTGGCGGAGTCCAAAGAGCTCGGTGCCGTACCTACTTTTAACACCATAGCTGAAATAAAAGGTACGGAGAAACCCGAGGAGTATGTAATTTTATCGGCACATTTCGATTCCTGGGATGGCGGAACGGGGGCCACGGACAACGGAACGGGAACCTTGGTCATGATGGAAACCATGCGGGTACTCAAAAAATTATATCCCAACCCCAAAAGAACCATCCTGGTCGGCCATTGGGGAAGCGAAGAACAGGGATTAAACGGTTCCAGGGCTTATGTGGAGGACCACCCTGAAGTTGTAGGCAAGGTACAAGCTGTTTTTAATCAGGACAATGGTACGGGAAGAGTGGTACGGATATCTGGAGGCGGATTTGCCGATTCCTATGATTATATTCCAAGATGGTTATCCGCCGTACCCGAGAACATAACACAACATATAGAGACCATATTTCCCGGAATGCCCGCAGGTGGAGGGTCGGACAACGCCTCCTTCATAGCCGCCGGGGCCCCGGCCTTTGGACTTAGTTCCCTAAATTGGTCCTATTGGAATTATACTTGGCATACCAATAGGGATACCTATGATAAGATTGTTTTTGACGATTTGAGAAACAACGTAATCCTAACTGCCATATTGGCCTATATGGCAAGTGAAGATCCGGAAAAAGCGTCCCGGGAAAGAAGAATATTGCCAGTAAACCCTAAAACAGGGGAACCTTCCATTTGGCCCGCACAACGTTCACCCGAAAGGAAGGGAGGATTGTAAGAATTTCCAGGGAACTCCCTTGGGATTATTAAAAATAAAGACTAACTTAAATTCCGGAATTAATATGAACTTACTTAAGTCTGTTAACTTAACAAATTATTAAATATGAATATCAATTTTGAGTATGATGATGTAAAAGCCAGTGCCCGTCTAGAGGAATTGGTTACCAAGAAGTTGGAAAAACTAGAGGACAAATATGATTTTATAGTACGCGCGGACGTTTTCTTTAAAAAAGAGAATACTTCCACGCCCAATACCGGGTTGATCTGCAACATAAGGCTCAGTGCCCCGGGCCCTAGATTATTTGCAGAATCCAACAATGCCAAATTTGAAATGGCCATTGCAGCTTCCGTAGAAGAACTGGAACGGCAATTGGAAAAAAGAAAAGGCAAAATGAAAGCCCATTGACCTAATTTCCATTAGTCAAATAATAAAAATACCCTGTGGAAAAAAGGTGTTTTCACAGGGTATTTTTTATTTTCCGATATTAAGCTCAATCGCTTTTATCCTCGAATCCTGCATCTGCCAAAGTCCTTAACAATCTCTCCGAAAACGGGTTGTTATATAAATCCCTTAGCAGTTTTTTTCTTTTGCGGTCCGGAATGTCCAACGTATCCAAAATGCCCCGTCTTCTTTTGGCTTCGACCATCCGTTTCTTCTTGAGGTCCATCCGATCTTTGGCCGATAATATCATGTCCGGTTCATACTCCTCCAGTACCGTCCATTTTTCTATTTTCAGCTTTTTCCCCAAAGTGTCCTTTTTTTCTGATTGGGCACTACCGTCCACCCAGAAAAGAACCATTACAAGTACCGTAACAGCCCTGTACATAACTTTAATCATATTTCACAAAAGTGTCTCCTTAAAGTTATAACATTTTATCCACCCTGCTGTACCTATATTCCGGTTTGGGCTTACCGTATACCGTGTTTTTTGGTGATTGAACCGATTTTTGACCAATTATTTTTCATCCCCATATCAAATAAATAGGCTTAGCCTCTATTTTCCATAAAAAAAGAATGTTGGTCGACGCCACTTGTGATTTAAAAATGATACTTACATTTGTGCCTTTAAATACAATAATGTATGTTGGTATGGGGATTGTTCATTGGTCTGATCATTATTTTTTTAGCGCTGGATCTAGGTGTTTTCCATAAACACGAACATGTAATAAAATCCAGGGAAGCAGGAATATGGACTGCCATATGGGTTACCGTGGCCCTTAGCTTTAGTGGAGTTATTTATTGGCTGTTCTCCAATAATATTATTGACAACCCTACGGCATTGACCCCTAATGAAGCGGTTTTAAAATATATTACCGGTTATCTGATCGAGCTCTCGCTGAGTGTGGATAATATCTTTGTAATTGCCGTAATATTCGGTACTTTCAAGATTCCCGCCATTTACCAGCACAGGGTACTGTTCTGGGGTATATTGGGGGCCATCTTTTTCAGGGCCGTAATGATCATATTCGGGGTTGCCCTGATTACAAAATTCGATTGGATCATTTATGTCTTTGGGGTATTCCTGTTGTACACTGCCTTTAAGATGCTGAGGTCGGACAATGACGAATTCGACCCAAAAAAATCTTTCGTTTTCAAGAGGTTGAAAAAGCTATATCCCATAACCTCAACCATTCAAGGCCATGATTTTTTTGTAAAGCGTATGGGGGTCAATGCGGCTACGCCCCTTTTTGTTGCCCTGATGGTTATCGAACTCACGGATATTCTTTTTGCGTTGGACAGTATCCCTGCCATCTTGGCCATTACGGCCGATCCCTTTATTGTTTTTAGTTCCAATATACTGGCCATATTGGGGTTAAGATCCATGTATTTTCTGATTTCCAGAATGCTGGAGAAATTTAGGTACATTAACTATAGCCTAGTGGTAATTCTAGCTTTTGTAGGATTAAAAATGTTGTTCTCCCATCATGTTGAAATCCCGGAGTGGGTCTCCCTTACAGTAATCTCCGTATCCTTGGTGGGCGGAGTGGTTTTATCGTTATTTATCCCGGAAGAAAAAACAGAGTAAAATATCCGGTTATTTTTTATCCCTCAATTTTTGGGAAATAATATTCAGGGCATCGCTTACGGTCTGCATCCTGTCCATATCCTCATTTTCCAGACGTATCCCAAAGGCATCCTCTACATCCAGGACAATATCGACCAAATTGGCCGAATTGATATTGAGTTCCTTCACAAAATTACTTTCCATTCCAATAGCCCTGACGGGGACGTCTTCAGGAAGGTACATCTTAACAATATCCTTCAGTTGTACAAAACGGTGATCATCCTCCATAGTTACATTTGCTTATATTCCTTAAAGATAACACAGGCATTTACATCTCCAAACCCAAAACTTGCTTTTGCCGTTATTCTAGGCCTATGGGAAATTGTTTTTACGGGTATTCTGGAAGGATCTACCAAATTGAGGATTTCAGGATGAAGGTCATGACAATTTCGGTTCCCAAAAACCAAACCCTCCCTATACTGCAACAGGGCAGCCACACATTCCACGCTGCCCGAAGCGGCCAGACAATGGCCTACCAGCCCCTTTGTGGTATTTATGAACGGAAAATCCATCCCGGTCCGCCCCAAGGCTTCACTCCAATTTTTAATTTCTTCCGCATCTTTCGATGTAGCTGTTAAATGTCCATTAATAACGTCCACTTCAGATTTTTCAATCCCTGCATCCATAACAGCTTCCATAATACATTTTTGTACCGCCTGGCCATTCGGAGCCGTCATACTGCCTACTCCACGCTGTCCCCCGCTATTTACCGCACCTCCCAAAACCTCGGCATATATCTTGGCCCCTCTTCCCAAAGCGCTTTCCAATGACTCCAAAACCATGGCTCCCGCCCCACTGCCCGGAACAAACCCGGAGGCACTGGCACTCATGGGCCTGCTGGCCTCTTTGGGATTATCGTTGAAACTGTAGGGCAATATACGCATAGCATCAAAACCGCCCCAGATATACGGGCCACTATCGTTACAGCTTCCTACCAACATCCGCTCCGCTTTTCCGGTCCTTATGCGCTCCGTACCCATAATCACTCCTTCCGTACCCGTGGCACAGGCCGAAGAATTGGTCGTTACTTGATTGCCACATCCCAATATTCCACCTAAGTAGGCACTGATGCCACTGGCCATGGTCTGCATTACCGAACTACTGCCCAAACGGCGGGCGTTATTACCATCTATTAAATAAATGGATTCCCGTAACTTGTCCATTCCCAATATTCCGGTCCCAAAAATTATTCCACTGTCCCAATCAGGGCAATCCTTAGCTGCCAAGGACAGACCGGCATCCTTCCATGCATCCGTTCCGGCCATGACGCCATAAACGATGCCACTGGAGTTTAAGTCCTTTAATTGTAATTTAGTAAAATAGGTTTCCTTCAAACTTTCCGGTACTTCCGGTTTTCCCGCTATCTGACATCCAAATCCCAGATCGGCCAACTCCTGATAAAACCTAATTCCACTTCTACCGTTGAGCATGGAATCATAAAAAGCGGTAAGGCCTACCCCGTTCGGGGCGCATATACCTAGTCCGGTTACCACTACCCTCCTGTTCATGTATTGGTATTCCTTATCATTCCGGATAAAACACCTTTGCAGACCAACTGTGATTGCCGATTGTACATTTTAACCTCACATTTCAACTTATTGAAGCGAAAAAAAAGCTTATTGGATTTTACGGTCACCATTTCCAAAGGTAGGACCGGTAATATAAACTGCATCTCGGAACTACTTAAAGCTACCTGGCAATTTTCTATTTCAACTTCTTCCAAATTAAGCAAATAGATCCCCAAACACACCAATCCTATCTGGGCACAACATTCGGTAAGGATCACCCCGGGAGTAACGGGTTGCCCCTTAAAATGTCCTCTATAAAAAAATTCCTCCTCTTTAAAGGTATAGCAACCTTCAATGGCATTATTACTCACCATATTGATCCTATCTACGAACAAGAAAGGATCTTCATAAGGTAATTTTTTAATTATGTCATTAATAACAAGCATAAAACAATCATCTAACTAACTTATCACTTTACATATAAAACAACCAAACCACTATGCACAAAAAGTAAATCTATTACGGTTAATCCATTGGCAATATGCCATTGGCCGTAATCAAAACTTCTTTTTTCCATACCTCTTGCCCATGGCTTATGGCTTATGGCTTATGGCTTATGGCTTATGGCTTATGCAAAAATATTTTTAAAAGCCAAAGCGGGATGCACCAAAGGGCATGCATTTCCACTGCCATTACCATTCCAACAAAATACGCTGGGCGGAGAATCCCGGCCCAAAACCCAACATTAATCCCTGTTCCCCTTCCCGGATATCCCTTTCCATAAATCGCTCCAAAACATATAGCACCGTGGCACTGCTCATGTTGCCGTACAATCGCAAGGTTTCTCTGGTATCGTGCAAATTCTTGCCGAGTGCTCCAAAAAGATTTTCCACGGTCTCCACAATTTTTTTTCCCCCTGGGTGAAAAACCAAATGGTCCACTTTTTCAATACTACTTCCGTACCGCTTCAAAAACGGATGGATAATTTTTGGAAAATGGTCGGAAATGGTCTGTGGCACCATGGGGTCCAGAATCATTTTTAGACCGGTATTGGTTAAATCGAAGCCCATCATATGCGTTGCTCCGGGAAAATGGTACATTTCCTCCCCTATAATTCTGGGTCCCTTGGCGTCTTTTTCCGAAGATACCAACACGCAGGCAGCACCATCGCCAAAAATTGCGGCGCTTACCATATTGGCCATAGAATAGTCATTGATCTGAAAAGTGGCAGTAGGGCTTTCAACGGCTACAATGGCCGCCCTCTTCCCCGGATTGGCCCTTAAAAAATTGCTGGCATATATTATACCGGAAACACCTGCTGCACAGCCCATCTCCGTAACGGGCAAACGAACAATATCTTTCCTGAGGTCCAGGTCATTTATAAGATAGGCATCCAAGGACGGAATCATAATCCCGGTACAGCTCACCGTAATAATATAATCCAGGCTATCGGCCCCCCATCCGCTTTTAACAAGGGCTTCCTGTAGGACCGTTTTTCCCAACCTCTTGACTTCACGGACATATACCTTGTTTTTATCTTCAAAAGAAGTAGCTTCAAAAACCTCTTCCGGACTCATTATACTATACCGCTTGTCAACAGCGGCCCCTTCAAAAATTTTGAGCACCTTACGTTGAAACCTTTCTTCCCTACCGTACAACCATTTCTCTACAAAAGGTAAAATATCCTTGGTATTTCTACTGTATTGCGGCAGTGATTTGGTTACTGTAACTATCCTAGTCCCTTCCATATGGCAGCTGTTTTCCCTTCGTTCTTATGATCCATAGATACCTAAATGCCCACCTCCAACAAATATCGTGTTCTACATGGGGCAGACCAACGGAAAAAGTTATCAGGTCCAATTTGGTAAATGCACTTTTTATAGAAACCAGACCATCGTGTTTCGCTATCTTGGTTTTTATAAAAATAAGGCTAAAGAGCTGAAAAAGATAATAGGATAGCTTACTTCTATGCAAATCGTTTATAACAATCCCCAATCGGCACAGTTTTACAAATTGATTCAGAAAAATGGGTATCTCATTGGAATCAAAATGATGCAGGGTCAGGGTGCAAAGCAGAATATCGCATTGTAGTTCCTTTGCTTCCGGTGCCAGAATGTCCAGTTCCAGGAATCTTATATTGGGATATTCCTTAAAATTTTCCTGGGCCAAGGCAATGGATCTGGAATTTAAATCCACGCCAATTAGATCCAAGCTTACGGGTTTGTCCCTGTAAAACGAAGCAACTTTCCCCAACATGCTCCCATCCCCGCAGCCCACATCAATAATAGTATAGGAATCCTGGGGATTTTCTCCCATTATTTTTTCAATGGCCTTTAGGGAAAGGGAAAAACCTTGTAAAACGGTATTGACCCTATTTATATCGGCATAAACCCTTTGCAGCGAAAGCGTATCCAAATACGGGTCGTCCATGAGCTCTCTCGTGCAACTACGTCTCTTATAATTCATTGGCACCGGATAATTTGTCCATGGGTATTCTTGATCAGCTTGTTTACAATATAGGGAGAATTGGCCAGTATTCCCATAGCTACATGGGATAACCTTGGATTTAGCAATACAGCTTGTAATTGCCTGCCCATCCAAAGCCTCTTGGCGAACATATGCCTCCATTGGGTTTCATATTCCCTTTCCACCCGGGACCGATCCCCAAATCCGGATTTAAAACAAGTATGGATGGATTCCGAAGCCATTTTAGCACTATGAAGGGCCATGGCCATACCATTGCCGCATAACGGATGTATAAGACCGGCAGTATCCCCGCACATGATAATGTGGTCCTCCACGGGTTTCTTTTTATGAAATGAAACCTGTCCTATGGTTATCGGCCGGTCAAATAACATTTCGGCATCATTTAGAAATTTGTCGAGATACGGATTCCTGACAATAATGTTTTGATTGAATCCCACCACATCCTTCTCTTTCTTAAAGCTGTCATAAGCAACCAGATAACAAAAATTCACTGCCCCGCTCTCCGTTTTGGACAGTCCGCCGTAACCACCCTTAAAATTATGTACGGCCACTAAATTATCAGGAAAGGAATCCAATTTATAATGGGCCTTTACAGCCAGCCATGGGGATTTTTTCTGTATAAAACGGCGTTTTAAATCTTTATCCAACATCCCTCTCTTTCCATAAGACCCGATCACAAACTTGCCCGTGCATTCCCTTCCCGAATCCAGACCGACCCTAAAATGGTTATTTTCATAATTAATGGAGTCTACACTTTCAATAAAGACCATTGCCCCCAATTCCTTGGCCCTTTTATACAAAAGATGGTCAAATGTATGCCTGCTAAGACCAAATCCCCCCATGGACAATTTAGCCTTTAAAACGTTCCCGTTCTCCAAGCTCAAAAGCATTTCATTAATTGGCGGGGTAGGTGGCAAAGAAATTCCCAAAAATTCCAAATAAGGCGTCACTTCATTGGAAACATACTCTCCACAAACTTTATGATGGGGATATTGCTTACTTTCAAAAACGGCCACATTGTAGTTTTCACTTCGCAAGTGAATGGCGGCCGTTAAACCGGCAAGGCCTCCCCCCACAATAATGACATCAAAATCGTCCATTTACAAAAGGTACTGAAAATATACAAAAAAAACCCGATGTACATCATCGGGTTTTATATTTAAAATGAGGCCTCGACTCCGATCGACCGGACAGGTATTTTATAAACAACCGATTTTAAATAAAATATATATCGAACTCACGTTATTTATTGTTTCGCCTTTTGAAGGGCTTCCTGCTGCAAAGCCTCATTGGCTACAATAACCAGTTCTACCCTACGGTTTTTGGCCTTACCGGCAGACGTACTGTTATCGGCCTTGGGTTGTGTCTCACCATACCAGGTAGTAGTTAACCTACTCCCTGAAATACCGTTCGTAATAAGATAATTGGTTACGGACTGCGCCCTCTGTTTGGATAAATTAAGATTATAGTCGTCGGGGCCGGCACTGTCCGTATGGCCTTCCACCAATATGTTGGTATCGGGGTATTCCTTTAAAATCCCTACCATTCTATCCAATGTCGTTGCTGAAGTACCCTTTACATCGGATTTATTGGTATCAAAATAAACACCCGCATCCTCATTAAAGGTTACATTTATTCCTTCACCTACCCTAGTGACCTCGGCACCTGGAATCTCTTCTTCGATCCGTTCTGCCTGACGGTCCATTCTATCTCCGATATACCCACCGGCAACGCCACCTACCACTGCTCCAATGATTGCTCCCAAGGCCGTATTATTGCCTTTTCCAACATTGTTGCCCAACACACCTCCAATTACCGCCCCACTGGCAGCACCTGTTGCGGCACCCCTTTGCTTATGATTGGTATTCTTCACTGCCTGGCAGCTACTAAAGGTTGCCAGAATAATCATTATCGATAAACTACTTACTATTATTTTTTTCATACGTTTAATTTTTTGTAAATAAACTAATTAAAAATTTGTTAATACTCGTTTCATTTGATCTACTCTATAATCGAGATTTAAGCCTGCCCGCGGCAGGCAGGTGCTCCGACGCTTGAGTCGAAATCAAACTTGAATTTCCTTTCAATGCCTCGTGTCCCGATAGCTATCGGGATTGCCCCAGGTAGTTTACTATTTAATGTTGATCCCAAAAATTCTTAGGATGGATAACTCCTTTGGTACAGTAATCATGCCAAATCCGATTTATCCGCATATCGGCATGAATATATCTTTTTAGGTTATATTAATTATGGTAGGTCGTTTTTTGTAAATTCATAGACTACGGTCAACGGTTGCCCCTCCACGGCTACTTTGGAGGTCATTCTCAACTGTTGATCGGTTAGATGCTCTATGTCCAGCCTATATCCCAGACCTCCGGATATATCCTTGTATTTATCATCGATAAACTTAAATTGCAACTGACTCGTCATCCCTGGTCTATCCACAACGGACCAACGGATAAAGCGCTCAGCACCATCACAATTGGTACCATTGCCCAGCATATAGCTACCGGTACTATTATTGTTTCTAAAAAACCAGGTACTGCCTTCAAAACAAGAGGCATCGGAATCGTTAAAAAGTACCGATTTGAATTTTCCCTGCCCCCCCTCATAGGAAACACTGTTCAAAATCCAGTTACCGCTCAACACACTTCTGTCCTGTCTTGCCGCCTTGGAAACGGAACAGGAGGTAACAAAACCTGTTGCCAGCAATAGTGTAAATACAAGTTTTCTTAAATGCATAATCTTAATGTTTATAATTTGAAGATATATACGTTGAAAGTGTAAAAAAGGATGTGTCACTGCACTTTATAGAGAACATTAAACTTAAAGGCTTAAGGCACAGAATTCTCCGATAAATTTATTTCTTCAAAATGGCAACATTTGTTTTGCGCTTATAAAAAAATGATAGGCCATTGCCCCAAAAGGCGTTCTGTACCGATCATAGGGTGCCAACCCTATTGTTTTTACAATGTTACTAAAAAAAGCAAGGGAAAGCGTTGCTTTCCCTTGCACATTAACAGCCAAAACTCTAATATTAAAACCAACAAACAGACTGCTAACAAAACAACCTTATAATTTCACCAAAATCCGTGTATATAATTCTTCCTTCAATTTGTGGCACGCCCGTAAAAGGTCCGTATACAGGTTGCGATATTCTTCATGCTTGTTTACATAGTATATATCGCACTCCATATCTTCACATTCATGTATATTGATCAATGAACCCTTATACCTATAGAAAACGCCAAGATGTAGTTTATTTTCCAAAGTCAATTCTTTTAGATCCCTGACCATATCTTCGTCATTCGGTAATTTCCTGGCAATATTGATCAAGATTTCCAACTCTTGGCCATTGGCCACCAGGTGATCTATCCAATTGCCCAACTCCAGGGTGTCTTTTTTGGCTATTAACCTATCGTCCGAATCATGTTCAAAAAACACTTCCATCATTACAATAATATATCGGAATTAATAGTGTTGTGTTCTTGCTTTACATCCGTAACCTTAAGGGTCTGCTCCCCGTTCCTAAACTCCCAAACAATATCGTCCCCTTTGGCATACCCGATAACCGCTGCTCCCATGGGGGTCAAAATTGAAATTTTGCTGTTCTTGAAATCGCCATGCGAAGGAATTACCAATTGGAATTGTTTGGACCATCCATTAGCTGCCTGGATGGTGACTATAGAGTTGAACCTTATAACATCTTTGGGCATTTCCTCCTCATTATAAATCACTGCCGCCGCCAACTCGTCCGTCAACTTTTCAATGGAATTCTTATACGTATTATCCGTATAAAATCCGGATACATTTACCAGACGTTTTAAAAACACGAACTCCTTCTTCTCCAGTACTAAATTTCCGTACTTCATAATGCTCTATTTTTTTTATATTGATTTATGGAAATATCCCTCTTTGGACATAAGCCTTTTCTATTCTTTCAATAGCGATGATATAAGCCGCCGTCCTCATATCCCCATCCCTGCTTTCAGCCTTATCGTATACTTTTCCAAAGACTTCCTTCATTTTCTTTTCCAGTTTGGCCAATACCTCCTCCAGCGACCACAATTCACCATTTCTATTTTGCAACCATTCAAAATAACTGCCTATCACCCCTCCGGAATTGCAAAGGATATCAGGAATAATGCCTACTCCATTCTTCAATAATATCTCCTCTCCTTCCACATCGGTCGGTCCGTTTGCCCCTTCGGCTATTAAAAATGCCTTGATCTTTGCCGCATTCCCAGCGGTAATTTGATTTCCCAAGGCGGCAGGAATGCATATATCACAGTCCAATTCAAAAAATTGGTCCTTGTCCACAGCCTCTGCCAAGGGATAACCTACAATACTCCCCTTATTGCCCTGCAAATATTGGTACAACTTGGATACCTCAATTCCATTGACGTTGGCAATACTACCATAGGCATCCTGTACCCCCACCAATTTAGCGCCTTCGTTCTCCAAAAAATGGGCGGTCCAATAACCCACATTCCCAAATCCCTGGACAATGAACCTCTTATTTCTTAGGTCTACCTTTTTCTTTTCGGTCCATAATTTTATGTTCAAAAAAACACCGTATCCCGTAGCCCTGTCCCTACCTTCAGAACCTCCGGAACCCAAAGGTTTACCGGTTACCACATGCTGATTTTTGGACCTTTCGGCAGGTGGTTTTGTAGACATGTACGTATCCACGATCCAAGCCATGGTCTGTGAATTTGTATTGATATCCGGAGCGGGAATATCGTGTTCCGGACCAATGTTATCGCCCAAAGCATATGTAAATCTTCTTGTAATCCTTTCCAATTCCGCATTGGAATATTTGAAGGGATCAATTTGAATCCCACCCTTGGCACCACCATAGGGCAGGCCCGCCAAAGAAGTTTTCCAGGTCATCCACATGGCAAGGGCTTTTGCTGCATCTATATCCACAGTGGGGTGATAACGCAATCCTCCCTTATATGGCCCTAATGCATTATTGTGCTGTACCCGATATCCTGTAAAGACCTCAACATCCCCGTTATCCATCTTAACAGGAAAATGTATCAGTAATTCGTTATTGGTAATACCAAGTATTTTTCTAATACTACTATTTAGGTCGATTATGTCGGCAGCATGATTGAATTGACGCATCACGTTCTCCAGCATCCCCTGTTTCAATTCTATTTTTGACCCTGTAATCATAATTGTTTGTTTAAAATAATCTGGCTCCACTTTTAAAAATCAAATGGTTTCCACCAGGTAATGTCCTTGAATCTGCCGATTCAAACTCACTACAGCTCCAAATATGTTTTTTATTTTTTGTAAGCACACATGTTCTGAAATACTCACAACTTGGACATAGACTAGTGCTGTTTCCCATAACCGTGCATTTTAGAAATACATTATGGGCAACTAGGGTGCCATAAAACTAAAATGATATGATTATTTGATTCAAACTATTGTTAATCAATATTTTAGAATTATATAAATACTATTTACCTGAAGGTGTATCTGGGGTTTTCTCCCCCGGGTGGGTAAAAAACACCCATAGCGAACAAGGGAATTATTGGATTTTTTGGCGCAATGTTTTGCGATCTATCTGTAGAATTTCCGCTGCTTTGGATTTATTATGGCCGGTGGCCTCCAGTACTTTTTGGATGTATTTTTTCTCAACCTCCCTTAAGGGCAATAGGTGGTCTTCGGGAAAATCTATCTTATATTTCAAGTTATCGGGCAAATTGTCGATTTCGATTCTTTTATCGCACATTATTACCGCTCTTTGAATTACGTTTTCCAGTTCCCTAATATTTCCCGGCCAAGGGTACCTTTCCAAAAGCTCCAGGGCCTCGGGTGCAATGGTAACCAGCCTATCCTTATATTCCACTCCGTATTTTAAAAGAAATTTGTCCATCAATAAGGGAATATCCTCTTTCCGCTCCCGGAGGGGAGGGACATTGATCTCTACCACTGTTAACCTATAATAAAGGTCTTCCCTGAACATTTTTTTCTGTACTTGGGAATACAAATCGCTATTGGTGGCCGCAATGACGCGTATGTCTATTCTTTCCGACTTTTGGGATCCCACCTTCACCACTTCCTTCTCCTGCAAAGCCCTTAACAGTTTGGACTGTACGGACAGGGAGGCGTTGCCAATTTCATCCAGGAACAGGGTACCCTTGTCCGCAGCCTGAAAAAAACCGTTGCGATTTTCATTGGCCCCCGTAAAAGCCCCTTTGGCATAGCCAAAAAGCTCGGCCTCCAATAGACTTTCCGGTATAGCGCCACAATTCACGGCAACAAATGGTGCTCTGGAAAATTTTCCCATATAATGTACGGAACGGGCCACCAATTCCTTACCCGTGCCACTTTCCCCGTTGATCAATACCGTTGCCTTGTTATCTTTCACCCTATCTATAATATCGGTCACTTTTTTTATGGCCTCGGATCTACCAATGAGCTCTCCATAAGCATCCTGTTTATTTTCTTTTGAAATTGAACGGTCATTGGAGACCTTCCTGTCCGTGGAATTGCCCAAAAATGATTTTAATACCGCCTGTTTTAATTCCTCCTTCGTAAAAGGTTTCACCAAATAATCCAAGGCCCCGGACTTTATAACGCTCATAGCGTCATCTACCGAAGGATAGCCGGTAACCACTAATTTTGGCAACTTGGGATAATGTTCGGAAACGTATTTTACCAACTGCAGTCCATCCACATCCGGCATTTTAAGATCCGTAATCAAAAGATCTATTTTGGAATCCTTTAGGATTACCAGGGCCTCCTTAACGGAAACCGCTTTATAGGTGTGGTAATTAAAGGACTGTAAGTGCCTATGGATCAGTTCCAAAATATTTACATCATCATCTACGATCAATACATTTTCTTTATTAAGACCCATAATTCTAATTTTTTGGAAAATCAACGGTAAATATAGCCCCTTTAGGTTTGTTGGATCTATACTTTATTGTTCCTTTATGACTTTTGACTATTCCGTGTACCACACTTAACCCCAATCCGGAACCCTCGCCAACGGGTTTGGTACTGTAAAATGGCTCAAAGATCCTATCCCTTATTTTGGGGCCTATTCCAGGTCCTTCATCCGTTATGCTAATTTCAATATTCTTATGGGTATCTTTTACCACTATCATGATCCTGCCCTTGACCGGGGAAAAATATATGGCATTGAGCACCAAATTAAATATCACCTGTGTCAATTGAATGGTATCCACCTTTAAGAAAATGGGCTGTCCGCTCAAATTGAGTTCGGTCTCAATTTTCTTTTTCTTAATGCTGGGTTCCATTAAGTTTAAAGCATTGGTAATTATGGGACCTATATTGACCAAAGACATTTGTTGGGGCATTTCACAGGCAAAGAACATGAGCTTTTTCACCACTTCCCTGGAAAATATGGCACTATTAATAATCTTATCAACATCTTTTGAGGCCTGGGTATCCTGTGTAATCCTAGTTTTCAATAATTCTGCAAATCCAAGGATATTTGCCAAGGGGGTATTTAGTTCATGGGCGATCCCTGCAGTAATTTCACCTAAAATACCTAAGCGATCCGCCCTTTCCATTTTACGTTTTATAACGATCTCGTTGTCCTTGATCTGTTTTCTTTCCAAAAGATTGCCGACTTCCAAACATACATTTTGAAGCAATTTTTCTTCCTCCTGTAAAAAATCATCTTCGCTATATTTTACTCTGGGGTAGGCCACCTGTATTTCACCTACCTGCTTATTAAAAACCTTTACACCGCACTTCAGGGATACAGGATCATCAGGAAAATCCTTGGTCACTATTTGGTATTGCTCCGAAATAAGTTTCACTTGGGCGTCCCCACTAAAAAGCCAGGCCTTCTGCAAGCAATGCATAATGCCCTTTAGCGCATCCTCGACCTGATCATAGTCGCAATTCACAATTATGGAGGTTACTTCGTACAAACAAGTAAGCTCCTTTATACGTTCCTTAAGTTTTTCTTCCGCTGTTATCATAGGCATATATATCCAATTCATTACCCAATTAAAGACCAACACCCTGCCTTTGCCGGCCTGCTCCCAAAAATTTAGGCAGTTTTCAGTGAAATCATTTTTTTTGCTTACTACTTACTGCACACTTATCCGCCAGTCCTTGCCAAGGAATTTCATTCCGTTCCATAACTAATGTAATTTTATCGTTTAGTTTTGGAGAGGTGTTTAATAGGATAACAGATTTAGAAGCTCCTCTACGAATCTTTCTTTGGGCAAATAATTATTTTCCAAATTTTTAGCAAAAGGAATAGGCGTCTCCAAACTGGCTACCCGTTTTACGGGTGCATCCAAGTACTCAAAACAGTTTTCCATTACCATGGCGGAAATATCACTGGCCACTCCCCCGAACAAACTATCTTCCTGCAAGATAATAAGTTTGCCCGTCTTTTTTACCGAAGTATAGATGGCTCCCATATCCATAGGCTGTAAAGTCCTTAGATCTATCAGATCGGCCTTTACGTCCGGGTGACCATTCAGTGCATCCAAAGCCCAATGTACGCCCAAGCCATAGGAAACTACAGTAATATCCGTACCCTCCCTCAACAAGGAGGCCTTACCAAAAGGCAACGTATAATAAGCCTCTGGCACCTCTTGGTAAATATTCCTATACAATCCTTTATGTTCAAAAAACAAAATTGGATTGGGATCATTTATGGAAGTGGCCAAAAGGCCCTTGGCATCATAAGGAAAGGCAGGATAGACCACTTTTAGACCGGGAGTCTTCGTAAACCAGGCCTCATTGGTCTGGGAATGAAAAGGCCCTGCCCCCATCCCTGCCCCACAGGGCATCCTTATTACCACATCCGCCTGCTCCCCCCAACGGTAGTGTACCTTTGCCAAATAGTTCACAACAGGGTTAAATCCGGTACTTATGAAATCTGCAAACTGCATTTCCACTACCGATTTTATACCGTTGATGGAAAGGCCCATTGCTGCCGAAACCACTGCCGATTCGCATATTGGGGTATTTCTAACCCGGTCTTTCCCAAAAGCCTCCACAAAACCCTCGGTAATCTTGAACACGCCGCCATAATCCGCAACGTCCTGCCCCATGACCACCAAATCTTCGTGCCTTTCCATAGATTGTTTCAATCCCTGGGAAACAGCATCGACGAACCTGATATTTTTAGTTACAGAATTATGATCAACTTGTTGATAATCAAATTCTTTGTATACATCCTTTAATTCCTTTGTTCCATCTACTTGGATCTCTTTCTCCGTAAAGGCCTTTTTTAGATGGTTGTCTATTTCGGTATATATTTCATTTTTAAGGGTCTCTATTAAAGGACCTGAAAGCATCTTTTCCTCCAAAAGAAAACTTTCAAAATTTACAATGGGATCCTTTTCCTCCCAGGCATCCAATAATTGCTGTGGGACATATTTGGTACCACTGGCCTCCTCATGGCCGCGCATCCTAAAGGTCTTAAATTCCAGTAAAACAGGTCTGGGATTTTTCCGCATACTCAGACAAATGGAATCGACCTGGGAATACACCTCCAAAATATTGTTGCCCTCCAATATATGGGATTCCATTCCATAACCTATACCCTTATCCGCCAGATTTTCACATCTATATTGCTCGTTTGTGGGAGTGGACAAGCCGTAACCGTTGTTTTCGATACAGAACAAAACGGGCAGGTTCCATACCGCAGCAAGATTTAAGGCTTCGTGAAAATCACCTTCACTTGTGCCTCCTTCCCCCGTAAAGACCGCGGTTACCCTGTTATTCCGTTTCAAAAGGTCCGCGAGTGCTATTCCATCGGCCACCCCCAACTGGGGGCCTAAATGGGAAATCATCCCTACAATTTTATATTCTTGGGTTCCAAAATGGAAACTTCTGTCCCTGCCATTGGTAAAGCCGCTTGCCTTGCCCTGCCATTGGGCAAAAAGTCGGTACAATGGTATGTTCCTAGTGGTAAAAACACCTAGATTACGGTGCATGGGCAAGATGTATTCATCGGGCCTCAGAGCACTGGTCACCCCCACCGATATGGCCTCCTGTCCTATACCGCTAAACCATTTGGTTATTTTTCCCTGACGTAGAAGAACCAACATTTTCTCCTCTACCAAGCGTGGCTTTAACATTCGTTGATAAAGTTTCAATTGCATGGATTTATCAACGCTATCTCCTTTATATTGCATGTTATTTTTTTATTCCTTTTTACTCAAATAATTTATAAATGTAACAAAAACAAAAAAACAAAGTGGAATAATATTTCAGGAAGATTGGCCATATTTATTAACTTTGATCTTATTAAAAATCCATCATAATGAGTGCAATTCCAAGTGTAGATCTTGAAGATTTTATATCCGGTGATAATACGAGAAAAGAGAAGTTCATTAAAGAAATAGGGCGTGCTTTCGAGAACATTGGATTCGTAGCCTTAAGAGGCCATTTTTTATCCGAAAAATTGGTGGACGATCTCTATGCCGAAATCAAGAATTTTTTTAACCTGCCCCAAGAAATCAAGGATAAGTATGAAATTCCCGGAATTGGGGGGCAAAGGGGGTATACTTCCTTTGGAAAAGAACATGCCAAGGGAAAAAAGGAAGGGGATTTAAAGGAATTTTGGCATTTTGGACAGTATGTGGAGAATGATCCAAAGTTGGAAAAGGAATATCCTGCCAATGTGGAGGTCCGGGAATTGCCCAATTTTAACGCCACCGGCAAGGAAGCCTATAAAATGTTGGAAAAAACGGCCCAATTCGTTCTACGTGCACTTGCCCTTCATTTAAATCTGCAGGAAACCTATTTTGATGCATATATCAAAAATGGGAATTCCATTCTAAGGCCTATACATTACCCCCCAATCCAACAAGAACCTAAAAATGCAGTTAGGGCTGCCGCCCATGGGGATATCAATTTAATTACCTTGTTAATGGGTGCCCATGGTAAGGGACTTCAGGTAAAAAACCATGACGGGGAGTGGATAGATGCCATTGCCCAACCGGATGAATTGATGATCAATGTAGGGGATATGCTTTCCCGGTTAACGAACAATAAATTAAAATCTACCATACACCAAGTGGTCAATCCTCCCAAGGAACTATGGGGTACTTCCAGGTATTCCGTACCGTTTTTTATGCATCCCATTAGCGAAATGCCCTTAAATTGTTTGGCCAATTGTGTGGACGAGGACCATCCAAAACAATTTGGGGATATTACCGCTGGAGAGTATCTGCACGAAAGACTGATCGAGCTGGGCCTAATTACCAAGTAGGCCATAAATTGGTATAAGCATAATTATAGTCTATGGCGTTGAACAATATTCAATATTAACCATTTAATCTTGGACCCTATGAAAAAAGTAATTTTACCCATCGTATTATTGGCGGTTTTGGCATTTGGAGTAGTTAAGTCTACACTAACGGATGCCGAAAGGGAATTTGCTGTAAAGGAAATGACAGAATCCCATGATCACTTTTTAAACACTTTGAAAGGTTTAAATGAGGTACAGCTCAATTTCAAGGCAACGGACAGTTCCTGGTCCATTGCCGAATGTGCCGAACACATTGCAATTTCCGAAAATATGATCTTTGGCATGCTTCAGGGTACTTTGGCCAATGAGGCAGACCCTTCCAAGCGTTCAGAAGTTAAAGTTACGGACGAAGAATTAATTGCCATGATAGAAGACCGCAGCCATAGGGTAAAAACGGGCGAGGCTTTTGAACCATCCGGAAAATATGGCAGTTTTGAAGAAACAGTGGAGGAATTTAAATCCAAGAGAAAGGAACATATAGAATATGTTAAAAGTACCCAGGATGATCTTCGAAACCGTTACCAACAGCTCCCTTTTGGTATTGTGGATGCCTATCAAATACTTTTGTTCATGTCCGGACATACGGAAAGACATATTAAACAAATGGAAGAAGTTATGGATGAAGAGGACTTCCCAATGGAATAATTAAAAGAGACCCGTTCCCACCAAAAATACAATTTATGGGGAATGGGTTTTGATTTTTACACTGAAATATTATTTTAGCATAACTTTTAGAATTTATAATGGACTTAAAGGATCAATTGAAGCATCTATTTCCGGATCATGAGCCAATGGAAGAGGTGGGGAAGAAGGATACTGAAAATGAAATTTGGTTACAGGACAAACCCATTGTTTGCAAATATGAAAAAAGAAAGGGAAAACCAATAACCATATTGGAGGGGTATACCGGAGCGGATGAAGATTTTAAAAAATTGGCGAAGGAAATTAAGACCAAACTTAGTGTAGGCGGAAGTTTTAAGAATGATTCCATAATCATTCAAGGAGATTACAGAGATAAAATAATGACCATTTTACAGGAAAAAGGATTTAAAACAAAACGCGTTGGAGGTTAGATTTTTGTTAATTATTTTTTTGATTTTAAGATAAAACACTACATTTATTAGCCACAACCTAAACCACCATCATAATGAGTTCCCAATTACACATAACAAACGGTGATATACTCACCAACAAATTAAATACCCTGAAATTGGAAGGGGATATTATTACTTGGCGCGAAATGTTATGTGAGGGCAAGACGGAGACCAGCGTTGGTAGTGAATCATTTTGGAAAACCAGGTTCGAGTTCTTAAATAAAAACTATAAAGTTTCCAAATCCTGGTTTATAGATAAGACCTTAAAAGAATACCGTACCCTTTGTAACCACAAACAGGAAGACCGTATTGTACTTTGGTTCGATTTCGATCTTTTTGATCAAATAAATATGTTGGCGGTAATCAGTTGGTTAAAAACACATAGACCTTATGCCGAAATCTCTTTGGTATCCAGTGAAGCAGAGAAAAATTCCGTTAACATAATAGGTCTGGGACAACTTGATGATGAACAACTCCGCAAATTATACACCAACCGCACTTTGTTGACCCAGGACGATATAGAATATGCGGATTACGTATGGCAGTTGTACTGCAGCGATAACCCCATTAGATTAGAAAACCTTAAAGATTTTGACAGTTTTCAATTCTCCCATCTTTCCGGTGCCATTGAAGCCCATTTAATGCGTTTCCCGACCATTAGAAATGGTCTCAATGAAGTGGAGAACAATATTTTGAGATTGGCCCGTAGCGCCAAACCAAAGACCAAGCTGGAATTACTGAACACCGTTCTACGAAATCAGGGACGTTATGGTTTTGGGGATACCCAGTACGATCGGGTAATGACCAAGTTAAAGCCTCTTTTTACCAATTTCAGCCCTGTTAGACTTTCAAAAAAAGGGATGGAAATACTGGAAGGAAAAACCAGTTATTATTCCTGTATCCAAGAAAATGATGTCTATTTGGGCGGAGCCTTAAAATATAATTTCCTTTATAACTCTGAAACGAACCGCATACTAAAATTGTAAAATGAAAATTGGTTCTTCAGAGCTAATATTAAACGCAGACCGTAGCGTATACCACCTTAATTTATTTCCCAAAGACCTGGCAGACATTGTAATAACCGTTGGTGACCCCGATAGGGTAGGTCGGGTATCACAGTATTTTGATGAAATTGAACTAAAAAAAGGAAAACGGGAATTCCTTACCCATACCGGATGGCTTAACAACAAACGTATTTCGGTAATTTCAACGGGTATAGGCACGGACAATATAGATATCGTCTTAAATGAGCTGGATGCCTTGGTCAATATAGATTTTGAGACCAGGACCATAAAAAAGGCCAAAAAACAACTGGACATTATCCGTATAGGCACTTCAGGTGCCATTCGGCCCAACATTCCCGTAGATTCTTTTTTGTTGAGCGAATATGCAATGGGCCTGGACAGCCTTTTGCATTTTTACGACAGCACCCATATTCAGCACCCAGGGATCCAACAAGCGTTTTTGGAACACACCAATTGGCCTAAAGATAGGGCCGCTCCCTATGTGGTAGAATATGACAAAGATCTGGGGGGACTTTTCATTTCGGACAAAATACAACTTGGGTTCACCGCTACCAATGTCGGGTTCTATGGTCCCCAAGGTAGAAGCTTACGCTTAAAATTGCAGGATGAAAACATGAATACCAAACTGGCCAGTTTTAATTACAATAATAAACGCATTACAAATATGGAAATGGAAACCTCTGGAATATATGGCTTGGCAAAATTATTGGGACACCGGGCCGTTTCCCTAAACTGTATTCTGGCAAACAGGTCCAGCGGGCAATTTTCATCAAGGCCGGATGGGGCAATGGATGAACTCATTAGATACACAATGAACAAAATAGCCAAAAGCAGTTTATAGGTTCAAAATGGAAAAAAGTTATGGGATTGGGTCGAAATCGCTGCATGCAGAAGTGAGTATTGAGTAATGTGAATTGAGAGTCTAGATTCTGGAACCTAGATACCGGATGGAGGCCTTTGTTGAAAGTTTAAAGCTCACACCCCACAAACCTGAAACTTAACCTTAAACTTTCAACTTTCTAACTTTAAACTTTAAAATATTGAACCTGGAACCAAAATCCCCTACCCAATATGGGCTACCAAAGTTTATAAAAACGAATAAAAAATAACGGATATGAAAAATGTCAGTATCATAGGTGTTCCCGAACACTTCAATTTCCCTTGGCAATTGGCTATAGAGGAAGGTGCTTTTGAATCCCGTGGAATAAACCTAAAATGGCAGGATATCCCGGAAGGAACCGGTAAAATGGTACAATTGTTAAAGGACAACAAAACTGATTTGGCCATTATACTGACCGAGGGGATCACAAAAAGTATTACCGAGGGCAACCCTTCAAAAATAGTACAGGAGTATATAGCTACCCCCCTCCTATGGGGCATCCATGTAGCGGCCAAAAGTAATTATCGGACCTTGGCCGATCTAAAGCACAAGACCGCCGCCATAAGCAGATACGGGAGTGGCAGCCACCTAATGGCCTACGTAAACGCCCAAGGCCAGGGTTGGGATACCAAAGAATTAAAATTTGAGGTGGTCGACAATCTGGATGGAGCGGTGGCCAGTTTAACGGACGGCAGGGCCGATTATTTTATGTGGGAACGTTTTACCACAAAACCCTTGGTAGACCAGGGAGTATTTAGAAGAATTACAGATTGCCCAACGCCATGGCCTTGTTTCGTAATTGCCGCCACGGATAAGTTTATAACCGAAAATCCCGGAACCTTGGCACATATACTGGAAACCATCAACATATATACTTCTGATTTTAAACAAATCCCCAGCATTGACCGGACCTTGGCCAATAGGTATAAGCAGCAGTTGGAGGATATTAAACATTGGTTGTCCCTAACGCAATGGGGACATAGGAACATCAGCAAACAGAATTTGGAATTGGTACAAAATACCCTAAAGGACTTAAACCTTATTGATAAAGTAGCTCCAAATATGGAAATAGTATATATGGGTAGCTAGGTTTAGGCTTGACATAACAATAGACAAAGACGAGATGGTTGCCTGCGCTACCCGTAAAAATAGGTTTGGATTATACTCCTGAAATTGATATCCGACAAAGGTTTATCAAGACACTCCTTGACCCTGGGATTGGATAGTGCCCTATATGTTACTTCTTCACTACCATTGGCCGTTAAAACGGCTATTACAATTTTTTCTTTTTCCTCTTTTCTAAAAAGAATATCAAAAGCCTCCAAGAATTGCCATCCGTTCATTATCGGCATTTCAATATCCAAAATCAAAAGAAAACTTCCTTGGTCTATATCATTAATATTGGCCTCAATGAAATCCAAAGCCCTATGACCATCCGTAACAGTATCAATTTCAAGATCGGGAATCAGTTTTTTTAAAAATAGTTTATTTAACATATTGGTCGTTCCGTCGTCATCAACCAATAATACCCGTTTCAATCTAGTAGAATTCATTAACCTATTAATATTTAATATCACAAATGCCGGCCCAAGCGCTATAATACTGATTCAAAAAAAACACAAATATAGATTTAGTTAACAGTTCATATTCCCTTTTGGAAAAAAATAATATAAATGTTCTTTCATGGACAGGTATTGATCAAAATAATGGAATCGTACGGATAGGTCATAGCCATATAAAATTGTTTCAAAAAGAGGCGAACGAATTTCCGATCACCAAATAATTGGTTGTTTTCCATTTTCCAACAATATTTTATTCGTTTTACTAAAGTGCTTGTTCCCAAACCAGTACCCTCTGTTGGCACTCAAGGGGGAAGGATGTCCGGAGGTCAAAATATAATGTTTCCCGGTATCTATCAATTTCGACTTCTTCTTTGCAAAACCTCCCCACAACAAAAATATCAATCCCTCCTTTTCATTGGATAATTTTCGGATTACGGTATCCGTAAAAAGCTCCCACCCTTTATTTTGGTGGCTACCAGCTTCATCTGCCCGTACCGTTAAAATGGCATTCAACAAAAGGACACCTTGGTTGGCCCAATGTTCCAAATTTCCATCTTCGGGGTAGGCTTTTCCCAAATCAGATTCAATTTCCCGAAAAATATTGACCAGAGAAGGCGGATGTGCTACGCCCTTACTTACCGAAAAACAAAGCCCATTGGCCTGATTTGGTCCGTGATAGGGGTCCTGACCAATAATAACCACCTTGGTTTTCTCCAAGTAACAATGATTAAAAGCCGCAAAAATATGGCTCTCCTTGGGATAGCATGTATGCTTGGTATATTCCTGTTGGACAAATACCATTAGGGATTCATAATAAGGCTTTTTATACTCTCCTTGTAAAAGCCTGTGCCAACTATCGTGCAGACTAAATGTCACTTACAATTTCATTTTATAATCGTTAAACATATTATGGATACTTTTTGCAAGGAATATCCCCAAAAATAGATAAAAAATACAAATGATTTTCTTTAAAATACTATAAACTAAAAAAACTAGGGGATGGTTAAACTTGTTTACCTTTGCCGATAATGATCAAAAATAATAAAGCTATAAATAAACCTTTTTCAATTTTTATTGTCCTATAATGGAACTTAAGTCCGAAATATTGATTGGCGAAGAAACTTTAATAATTCAATTAAAACAAAAGGACCATCAGGCCAAGGCCTTTGAGCTACTGGTAAGCACTTACAAGGAACGTCTGTATTGGCATATTAGACGAATTGTATTGGACCATGATGACACCGATGATGTACTGCAAAATACTTTTATAAAAGTTTTTAGAAATATCGATGGCTTTAAAGGGGATAGTAAGTTGTACTCCTGGATGTATAGGATAGCTACCAATGAAGCCTTGTCATTTTTAAAATCCAAATCGCAAAAACTTCAGATCAATAACCAGAAATTAATGAACAAGGCGGTAGAGGATTTAAAGGCGGATATTTATTTTGAAGGGGATGAAATTCAACTCAAACTACAAATGGCCATTGCAACGCTTCCCGAAAAGCAAAAATTAATTTTTAACATGAAATATTTTCAGGAGATGAAGTATGAAGAAATTTCAGAAATTTTAGAGACCTCTATAGGCGGGTTAAAAGCCTCCTATCATTTGGCATCAAAAAAGATCGAAACTTTTTTGAAAGAAAATTAAACCTTTTAAATCGTTCAAAGTCAAACTATTGAAATGGATAAACTTAATAAAAATAACCCCTTTAAAGTTCCTAACGGGTATTTCGACACCTTTACCGGCAATATCATGAAAAGGGTAGTAAAGGAAGATATTTCCGTTCCTTCAAATGAAGGGTTCAAAATTCCGGAAGGTTATTTTGAGGCTTTAAACAGCAGACTGTTGGCCCGGCTGGAAAATACCCGTACAGAGACTAGGATTATCCCATTAAAATCGAACAAAAAATATTATTATGCCGCTGTCTCAGCGGCTGCGGTCATATTACTCTTTATTTTAGTCCAATGGAATAGAAATATTGTCCCCTCCTATTCGGATTTGGCCAATTCGGACATTGAACATTATTTCGAATTTAACGATTTGGAACTTTCATCCTACGACTTGGCGGAAATACTCCCAATCTATGATTTGGATCCAAACGATATGCTGGAAAATAGATTGGATAATGAAAATATTATAGATTATCTGGATTCCCATATTGAAGATTTTGAAGAATTAAATATGAACAATGATGATTAGAAAAATAAAAATACTGGCCCCTCTCCTGTTCCTTGTTGCCACACTATCCTTAAGCGCACAAGAGAAACAGGACTGGGAAAAAATAAAGTCCCTCAAAGTAGCATTCATTACCGAAAGATTGAACCTCACACCAAAAGAGGCCCAAAGCTTTTGGCCAATATACAACGAGCACCAAGCCGAAAAAGAAGGCTTCTATAGGCAAGAGCGCTTTGAAATAGGTAGCGAAATAAAAAAACTGGACGCGCTTTCGGATGAACGGGCCAAAGAACTCCTTGTCCGTATGCAAAGATTGGAAGGGGAAAAATATAAAGCGGAAAAATCCTATATTGAAAAAATATCCAAAACAATTTCGGCCAAGAAGACCATTTTGTTAATGCGCTCGGAAGAGGATTTTAAACGTCAACTCATTAAACAATATAGGCACGGAAAGGGCGGCAGGTAATTTCTATCCAAAACTTGTGTAAAAGTGCGTCAAATGAACTGCCTCGATACAGAATCAGAAACAAGACCGCCGTAGGTAAAGGACAAAATAATCCGAACCGTGTACCGTGACTATCTATAACGCTAAGCCCTGGGCATTGCCTCGGAGTGAATTCCATCGATTAAAACATTGCTATTTTACAGCTCCTTGGGCACTGGACATTTCAACGAAAAATAAGTTTC
>CBFGWQ010000004.1:0-48483 GCA_965652575.1 uncultured Arenibacter sp.
TGTAAACAAATAAATTAAATTTTCGGGTGTTGTTAGAGTTTAGATACTGGATGCTAGATGTTAGATACTAGAATTGAGATATGAGATATGAGATACTAGAATTGAGAACTAATTTTTCTAAACTTTATAGCTTTCAACACTAAACTATGAACCACTTATTCCAAATCTAGCTGAACCAGATCATTAGCGATATTGGGTTGTTGGTGAGGTAAAGTTTGCCCATAAATTTCCTTTACTATGGCATACAGGTCAGGAATTACAGTTTTGGCAATTTTACTATTATTGCTCAATAGTACACAGATGCCCAGATCGGCTTCCGGATAAATGGCAATTTCATTCCTATAGTCGTTCACACTTCCCCCATGGTGCCAAATGGTTTTTTCTTGATCGGAGTCCTTCTCCATAAATTTATGTATTCTCCAACCATAGCCATAATAAGACGATTTGTGTCCTGGCCAATGTTGGTAATACTTGCTTTCCCCTTTAATTTCTATAAAGGGGGAAAAAGTTTCTGCAAGGGCGGAATTGCTCATTAATTCCGGATTATTACCTAGTAAAAACCGCATCCATTTGGCCATATCATCAGGGCTGGCACTAATCCCCCCCGCTGCAATGGCGTTGTAATAATTGTTTGCAAGGGGCAATGTTATCCAGCCATTTCCTCTTTTGGAGTGTGGCATGGCCACATTTTCCGTATTCGCCAAGGTTTCATAATCCATGGTGGTGGAACACATGCCCAATGGATTAAAAAAGGTATTGGTCAACACCTCACTTATGTCCTGCCCGGTTGCCTTGAGTATCATTTCACCACAGAGGGCAAACATGGCATTCTGGTAGCTGTACATGGATCCAGGTTCACTTATAGGGGTAATTTCCTTAAAACGTTGGGCTATATCCTGTAACGGAAGTCCGGCTTCCACAAGATTGGTATAACTATGGTATGGTGTTCCCGCAGTGTGCGATAATATATTGGCCAGGGTAATTTTATTCGTATTGTCCCTGTTACCGAATTTAAATTCCGGTATAAAATCGCTTACCCTATCCTCCCAATGTAATTTGCCCTCATCCTTTAATTCGGCAACCAATACCCCGGCAAATCCCTTGGAAAGGGATCCGAGCCTGAAAATAGTCCCTCCATCCACACGCGCATCACGATTGGCGCTTCTTTTTCCAAAGCCTTCAGAAATTATAATGGAATCATCCTTTACAATACTCACCCCTGCACCTACAATATCTCCCGCCGATATAGCTTTATCAAAATAGGCATTAACGGTTATTTCCAATTCTTTTTGATGTCTCTTATAAAGGAGTTTCTCTTTGGTGATCAAGACGTTCTTTAAATGATTTATACTTGTGGCGTCCACATGGGATTCCGGATCGGTGGCCGACTTAAAAGCATTTAAAACAAAGGTTACCAGCATAAGGATTAAAAGCGAAATTCCGATCAAGATTTTGCTTCTCTTCATAAGGGGGATACTTTTTTTAATTTAAAATTTGCTAAATATAGGATGATATACTTAAATAACGGATGAAATACAACATTTCTTATTTACATTCCTTTTTTTAACATTAAAACCCTCGCTGGCGTGAGCCTGCCTTAATCGACCTTAATATAACAAGTCTATATTTTTATTGGCTGGCTCCTAATTAGAAAAATACATTTCGATTTCCCAACTAATTTTAACCTGCTTTTTGGTAGTTGGATCGACAAAACAAAGTATAGTTGTGTAAAGTTTCCTAGAACAGAGACGCCATGAATCTGAAATTGGCTTTAGAACCAAACTGTCCGGAATAGGTATAAAGACACTACCGGGGATTACTATTATGTTGTTGGTACGAGTGTGACGCCTGTGCGGCTAAGGACGGCGAGACAGGCTCTCACCTACTGGGAATTGGGTATGCGATATGGGGCTTTACCTTGGCTTGCCAACGCTTTTATCGCTATTATGTGCAAACTAAATTAAGACGTTAGCACATAAATGGCCCAAGCAAAGCAAAAGGCACAATAGAGATAAAATAAAAATTCGTTAAATGTAGTATTTTCCTTCATAAAATTGGGTTTACAAATAAAACCCAAAAATCCAGGGAAAAGGATTTTAGTTCCTATGTAAGGAACAAAATTTCGATGATTCGACCTTAATTCGGACAAAAGGTCAAAATCATCTATTAAAGTAAAATCCTACAAAACCATAAAACCAAGAAATACAACGGTTTAACGATGGTTTTTTTATCCAAAACCATGGAAATACTATAATTTGACCATACAATTTCCTGCAGCCGATCTATAGATGGCCTCCACTACGCGGATATCCCTCAAACCTTCTTCTCCAGGAACGATTAAGTCGGTTTTGTCCATAATGGCCATAGCATCCTCATCCATTTGCTTGGCCTGTTGGTTGGCGATAGGAAACTTAATGATCGTTCCATCGGACATACTTCCATTGTTGCCGTTATAGGAGCTATGGGGTTCCATTTTCAACCAACCCTTTTCATAGTTTATCTGAAGATGGTTCATGTTTATGCCAAAACTGGTCTGGCAAGATGCCCTGGCCCCACTTGGAAATTCCAATTGAAACATCATGGTCTCCTCTACTTCGTGATAAATTTCAGGTCGGGTAGTAGATGCCTGTGCCAGTACTGAGATAGGTTCTTCACCAGTGGCCAATCGGGCACCTTGTAGCGCGTACACGCCCATATCGCCCATTACACCGCCACCTAATTCTTTGTTTTGCTTCCAATGGTCGGTCCGGCCATCAAAATATCCTGCGGCAGAAGTCACCATCCGTACCTTTCCAAATGGTCTTTCCTTGCCCATTTTCATATAGGCCTGAATATTGGGATCGTGCTGACAACGGTAACCAATAGCGAGTTTTACTTTATTGTCCTTACAGGCCTTGATCATGGCCTCACAATCGGTAACAGAGGGAGCCATTGGCTTTTCGCACCATACATGCTTACCGGCCTTGGCCGCCCTTATGGTATATTCCGCATGCATGGAAGGGGGTAAGACCACATAGACTACATCTATATCCGGGTTGTTGGCTATAGTATCAAAATTTTTATAATTGTAGATATTCTTATCCGCAATACCATATTTTTCTTGCCATACAGGAATTTTTTCAGGACTGCCCGTAACTATTCCCTTTAATTCGCAATTGTTGGTCAATTGTAAGGCAGGGGCAAGAAGATCGGTGCTATAGTATCCCAATCCGACAAGGGCCACTCCCAATTTTTTCTTCTGTGACCTGGTCGAGGATAATACTATTTGTGGCGTAAATGCACTTGCTGCCGCAATTAATCCCACCTTTTGAATAAATATTCGCCTTTGTGTTTCCATGGTTTTCATTTAAAAGTAGAAAATACTACAAAATTTTGATAATTCCATGAAAATTCAGAAAACCCATAAAATAAAGAACCGCTATAATGATTTAGATTTTAAGCCATTACATCGGCGGCGTTTCCATTCCTTGATGAATGGCCCCTAAAATATTGGAATTCGTAGCAGCTGTAATAAAAACGAAAAGCCTCAAAGGCCAAATTGCGGTCATTCCTTTTTCTGAAGGTTATGGCCCAGCAGATCCTTTAAAACGTATACCGCCACAAGAATAAACCCGGTAATCAGGGTAGGGGTGGCATATTCCCATTCCAGTATTTTTGTCAGACCTCCAATAATTATGGCCAATATACCAATGATCATCATTGTGTTCCACATAAAATAGACGATATCACTTCCGTTGTCGTCCTTATCATCTATGATATATGCTGTGCCCTCCATAATGATCCAAATAATGAAGGCCAGACCACCTATGACCAGAAAAAAATCTGTATGGGAAATATCCATAATTTGAAAAATTCCATTTAGGGCCCAGGAAATAACCAAAATTAATTTGTTGTATTGCAGAAATCCTTTCTTTGTTTTTCTCCAAAATCGCCATGCGTACAATACTCCAATAGCAAGAAGGGAAGTTGTTATTATGGGATTTGCGACCATAGTAAAATGTGAAATTTTACAAAAAAAACCTATAACAAGTAGGGAAATGGCAATTATTAAAGGTGTTCTCAAAATCTTCTTTTCCGTTTCCATAAAATGGTTTTTAAGATTCTTTGCATTCAGTTTTGGTATTACCGAATTGCCCTTGTCCTTAATTTAAAAGACATTTCCCTACGGTATCCCTGACTAAAGGACTTTAATATTGGCCTTCAGCCCCTGCATTATTCCCAATATATTATCTACGGTTTCCTTTAAATAATATTTAATAAGTACGTGCGGGATACGGATGGTGGTAAATCCATTTCTAAAAGAATGCATGGCTTCTTCCAAATCGTTGATAGCTTGTTGATGGGTTATGGAATGGTATTCCGTGTCGATTTCTATATTAAGTTTTACCCTGGATATAGCAATGTCCACCGACTTTTTTCCGTCCCACCATTCCAACATTGGATTTGCACCTGCATTTTTTAAACCATAATATAACTGTATGGCTTCCTTGGGGGTTCTTTTAAGCTTGATCAGCTTTTCCATTCTGCCCTTATGATTTGGGCAAAGTGCTATCCCTAAAAGGTCTATCGCACTTTTATGGTCAAGATAATCAAGCTCTTTATTACAATCTAAACATGTCATTCAAGTAGGTTAAAAATTTAGTTTGGGATTATTATAACCGCAATATTTTTGGAATATTATGTAAAGGTTATCCAAAGGGGCCATCTTTTAGACGAACTGCAACTTTTTAGATGAACTACCTATTTTTTAAACCATCTGGCCTTTAAAAAACGAATATTCTTCTGCATTATGGAATAACCCTATATATTTACATATTAACCATTTCAAATTATAAATAGATGGACTGTAAAACCATGCATAAAACTATAGTTGCGATCATTGTGCTATTTATCTTTCCCTTGGGTTGCAGGGACCAACAACATTCTGTACCAAAAGATGCACTTGCCCGGACATTGCCCGAACTGACTTTTAATGAAGCCAATCGACTGGTCCGTCTACCATTGGAATGCCTTCAAACCGAATATCCCAACAAATTAAACCAGTCCCTTCAAGATTCGACCCATTTGGGCAGTCCCAGACAATTGCACCCGGCCTTTTATGGTTGTTACGACTGGCATTCCTCTGTTCATGGCCACTGGTCCCTGGTTTCCCTTTTAAAACAGTACCCCACTTTAAATCAGGCTTCCACAATTCGCAATAAATTGGTGGAAAATATTTCCAAGGAAAATATTTTGGCAGAGGTGGACTATTTTAACATGATAGGGAATAAGACCTTTGAACGGACTTATGGATGGGCCTGGATCCTTAAATTGGCAGAAGAGCTTCATACTTGGCAGGATCCCTTGGCCCGCGACCTAGAGGTAAATTTACAGCCGTTGACCAATTATATTGTGGCAGCCTATCTGGAATTTTTACCAAAATTAAATTATCCCATTAGGGTCGGGGAACATACCAATACGGCCTTCGGACTTTCCTTGGCATGGGATTATGCGATCGTCCTTGGGGACGACGCCTTAAAAAATGCCATAACCTCCAGTGTTGCACGCTTTTATGAAAAGGATGCCGCTTGTCCTATGAGCTGGGAACCCAGCGGATTCGATTTTTTATCGCCCTGCCTTGAAGAGGCCAATCTGGTCAGAAAAATTTATGGCCCTGACAAGTTCAAAAAATGGCTGGATACCTTTTTGCCCCAATTGGCAGATCCCCAATTTGGTCTTGAGCCCGGAAAAGTATCGGACAGAACGGATGGAAAATTGGTACACTTGGACGGTCTCAATTTTAGCAGGGCCTGGTGCCTTTACGGTATTGCCGAAGCATTGCCGCAATACTCCCATTTAAAACATATTGCCACCGAACATATTAATTATTCCCTTCCCAGTATTGTTGACGATAATTACAGTGGCACCCATTGGTTGGGAAGTTTTGCCCTATACGCCTTAAATATGGCCCAATAAGATGAAAGGAATAGGTAGCTGGGAGTTTAGGTAGCAATAAACTTTAAAGGTACGGGATCCGTTGTACCTGGAACAAAAAGTATTTTAAATGTTTATGGGCAATTCTAAAGTTATGATCAATATCGATATAAACTCGGACACAGGGGAGGGTATAGGCAATGAAGCACAGCTATTGCCCTTAATTTCCTCCTGTAATATTGCCTGTGGCGGCCATGCCGGAGATGTCGGTACCATGATGAAGGTCGCCTCATTGGCCAAAGAACACAGGGTTTTGATAGGAGCACATCCTTCCTATCCGGATAGGGCTAATTTTGGTAGGACCAGTATCATAATGGCCAAGAAGGAATTACAAAAAAGTATACGGGCCCAAGTAATGGGGTTAAGTACTGTGCTAACATCCCTGGATGTTGGGCTGAACCATATTAAACCCCATGGTGCCCTATATAATGATGTGGCCAAGGACAGGGAATTGGCCCAAACATTTTTGGATAGTATTGAAAGATATAAAAAAGAGGTTTTTTTGTATGTTCCCTATGGTTCAAAAATTGCGGAAGAAGCACTGCGCTTGGGATTTCTAATAAAATATGAAGCGTTTGCCGATCGCAACTACAATGAAGACCTCTCCCTAGTTTCCCGGAAAGATCCTTTGGCCATGATACAGGATCCCAAAGCCGTTAAAGATCATTTACTTGCCATGATTACCAAAGGTAGGGTTATGACAATTTCGGGGAAGGCCGTGAAAATAAAGGCGGACACCTATTGTATTCACGGGGATTCTCCTTTGGCATTACAAATATTAACGTATCTTTCCAAACATTTACCAAAGAACCAAATCGTAATAAAAAAGTGAATAGTTTCAACATATCCGTAAAACAATTTGGTGTCCATGCCATATTGGTGGAATGGCCCGATAAGGTGGATGAATCCATTTTGCTAGAAATTCTTCAATTTATCGAATACCTAAAAACCGAACTGAATGAAAAGGAATGGGAGTATGTACCGGCTTATAATTCCCTTACTTTGATATGCAAGGACACTGTTCTCGATTTTGATTATTTTAAACCCAAGATCAAGGAATGGTATACCAAAAAGGGAAAGATAACATCCACTACCAGGTACCTATGGAGACTACCTGTTTGTTATGATCTGAAATTTGGGCTGGATCTAGAGGAAATATCCGAAAAATTGGGCATGTCCATAGAAGAAATTACCGCTTTGCACGCACAAAGTACATATACGGTATACGGCATAGGTTTTTTACCGGGATTTATGTATCTGGGAGGCGTACCGGAGGTTTTGGAAGTTCCCCGCAAATCCGCCCCTAGGCCCAAAGTACCCATGGGTTCCGTTGGTCTGGCCGGAAAACAAACAGGAATTTACCCCCAGGATTCCCCTGGAGGATGGAACATAATAGGGAAATGTCCGGTTCCCATGTTCGATCTAAAAAAAGAAAACCCGTGTTTCGTTAAAGTGGGAGATAAAATACAGTTTTACCCTATTTCGTTGGGTGAATACCAATTGCATAAAATTGAAAACGAGGTAGGGATTTATAAGCTTGAAAAAAAAGTGTTGGATGCTTAATATAATAAAATCGGGCTTTTTCACAACCGTACAGGATACAGGTAGGTTTGGATTCAGGGATAAGGGCGTTCCGGTTGCCGGGGCCATGGATTCGTACACTGTTTCAAAGCTAAATTTATTGTTGGAAAATAATGAAGACAGTACTGTTCTGGAAATTACCATGACGGGACCTACACTGGAATTTGAACAGGATACCTATATTGTTCTGGGAGGTGCGGAAATGTCGGCCACCCTTAACGATGTGGCCATTGAGAATTACAAAGTATATAAGGTCAATAGCGGTGATATCCTATCCTATGGCAAGTTAATAAAGGGATTTAGAGCATATTTGGGAATCAAGGACGGTTTCAGGACCGCATCGGTATTGGGAAGCAGATCTTTTTTTAAGCCCATTACCGAGCAGGATAGCATTAAAAAAATGCCCGGCCTACCCTACGCCAGGTGTAAAATGTTCAGTCCCAAAATTTCAAAACTTAAAGTAGACTCCATTTTGGACAAATCCCAATTGGAGGTGTACAAAGGTCCTGAATACGACCTATTGACGGATAAACAATTGGCCCAAATATTCTACAAGGAATTTTCAGTGGCCAATGAGAATAATCGAATGGCATATCAATTCAATGAAGGAATAGAAGGCAATACGTTTTCCATGTTGACCTCGGCCACTCTACCGGGTACCATACAACTTACCCCGGCCGGAAAATTGATCATATTGATGAAAGATGGCCAGACCACAGGTGGCTATCCAAGGATATTACAGTTATCGGACATGGCCATTTCCATTTTATCGCAAAAAAAATCTGGTGACCTAATCAGTTTTAAGCTAAAATAGGAAATGGAAATTTATCCCTTTGTCAATTAAATTATAATGCCTAATTTTGTAACTATGAAAATAAATAGGAACATAATCCAATTGGTTATTGTCGTCCCATAACTGGGATGGTACGGATTTCTATTTATTTAAAAAGCCTGTATCAAATGTAGTTGATACAGGCTTTTTTTAGGTTTTGCCGAATTATATTTTCAAATAATGTTCTTTTTTTAAGTCGCAACAAAAGGTTTATCAAAGAATAAAAACCTACTGAATATGATATGGTTTATATATTTAAATTACTGATTGTTAGATACTTAAAATTAAATTAATATAATTGAATTTAAATCAAACTTTTATGTTAAAAATCAAAGGTCTTTTAAACTTTTATCTTTGATCGTCGTAATTTATATAGGTTAGTATTAAAATACAAAGTATACAAATTAATGGAATTAAATAAATTTAGTAAACAGGTCACACAAGATTCAACATTGCCGGCTGCACAAGCTATGTTGCACGCTATAGGTTTAACGGACGAAGATTTGCAAAAACCTTTAATAGGAATTGCCAGTACAGGTTATGAGGGCAATCCATGTAATATGCATTTGAACAATTTGGCTACCTATATTAAAAAGGGTACCGAAAATGCCGGTTTAATAGGATTGATCTTCAATACTATAGGTGTTAGTGACGGGATAGCAAACGGTACACCCGGTATGCGCTATTCATTGCCTTCCAGGGATATTATAGCGGACTCCATGGAAACCGTGGTAGAAGGAATGAGTTATGACGGTCTAATAACGGTCGTTGGTTGTGATAAAAATATGCCGGGTGCCCTAATGGCCATGTTGCGCTTAAATAGACCTTCTGTCCTGGTATATGGGGGAACTATTGCTTCAGGTTGTCATAACGGAAAAAAATTGGACATTATTTCTGCCTTCGAAGCCTATGGCCAAAAAGTAGCCGGAACGATAGATGAGTCCGAATTTAAAGAAGTTATCCATAAAGCATGCCCAGGTGCCGGTGCCTGTGGCGGTATGTACACGGCCAATACCATGGCTTCCGCTATTGAGGCATTGGGAATGTCCTTACCGTTTAATTCTTCAAATCCGGCAGTAAGCAATAACAAATTAAAGGAGGAAGAGTCCGTAAGGGCAGGTGAAGCGCTTCGCCTGTTATTGGAACGGGATATCAAGCCTTCGGATATCGTTACCAAAAAATCTTTGGAAAATGCTTTTAGATTGGTTATCGTTCTTGGTGGTTCCACCAATGCGGTACTTCACTTTTTGGCCATCGCAAAAGCGGCACAGATAGAATTTACATTGGACGATTGTAAGCGTTTAAGTGAAAGCACCCCTTTATTGGCAGACCTTAAACCAAGTGGGAAATATTCAATGGAAGAATTGCACGCTGTTGGAGGAATCCCAGGGGTACTCAAATACATGCTGGACAACGACCTGCTCCATGGCGATTGTTTAACGGTTACGGGCAGGACCCTGGCGGAAAACTTAAAAAATGTCCCCAACCTTATAGAGGGCCAGGATATCCTAAGCACTTTGGATAAGCCCATAAAAGAAACAGGACACATTCGCATTCTTTTTGGAAACTTGGCCACAGAAGGCGCTGTTGCAAAAATTACAGGGAAGGAAGGCTTGTTCTTTAAGGGAACGGCCAATGTGTTCGATGGAGAGGATGCCGTAAATGCAGGAATAAAAAATGGTAAGGTAAAAAAAGGGGACGTGGTAGTGATCAGATATGAAGGTCCAAAAGGGGGGCCTGGCATGCCAGAAATGCTAAAGCCAACATCCTCTATAATGGGGGCGGGCCTTGGCAAGGATGTTGCCCTGATTACCGATGGCCGTTTTTCCGGCGGTTCCCATGGCTTCGTAGTAGGTCACGTAGCGCCCGAAGCCCAGGATGGCGGTAATATCGCCTTGGTAGAAAATGGGGATATTATTGCAATAGATGCCGTAAACAACACCATAAATATAGAAATTTCTGAAGAGGAACTACAAAAAAGGAAGGCCAAATGGACCGCACCAGAATTAAAATTTCAACGTGGAATCCTCTATAAATATGCAAAAACAGTTTCATCCGCATCCAAAGGATGTGTTACGGACGAATTTTAATAATTAAGTTTCCGAAAAGGAAATTACAAGGGTAGAAATACCAAATATGTTAACCGATTAGGGCTACAATTATGGAAACATTGAAAAAAGAAAAAACGGCACCGACTAAACAGATAACGAAGAAAATAAGTGGTGCAGAGGCTATAATCCACTGCCTATTGGCCGAGGGTGTAGATTTGATTTATGGATATCCCGGCGGGGCCATTATGCCCATGTACGATGAGCTGTACAAGTTTCAGGACAAACTTACCCATGTCCTCACCAGGCACGAGCAGGGTGCCACCCATGCGGCGCAAGGCTATGCCAGGGTAACCGGAAAAGTAGGTGTGGCCGTGGCTACGTCGGGTCCGGGAGCCACCAATTTAATTACCGGTATTGCCGATGCCCAGATAGATTCTACGCCCATGGTCTGCATTACCGGTCAGGTAGCCCGACATTTATTGGGGTCCGATGCTTTTCAGGAAACCGATATTATCGGTATTTCCACTCCGGTAACCAAATGGAACTGTCAGGTAACCAAGGCTTCTGAAATTCCAGAGGTCCTGGCCAAGGCATTCTATATTGCCAAATCCGGTAGACCGGGACCCGTATTGGTAGATATTACCAAAAATGCACAGGTTGAAGAGTTCGACTTTTCATACGAACATTGTACCGGGGTCCGCAGTTACAACCCTTACCCTAAACCGGATATAAAAGCCATTGGGGAAGCGGCCCATTTGATCAATGCCGCCAAAAGGCCCTTTATCGTCTTCGGGCAGGGAGTAATTTTGGGAAAGGCCGAGGAACAATTAAAAAATTTGGTGGAGAAAGCGGGCATTCCTGCTGCCTGGACCATACTTGGGCTTTCCGCTATGGATACGGAGCACCCATTAAATGTGGGTATGGTAGGTATGCACGGTAACTATGGACCTAATTTATTGACCAATGAATGCGATGTACTCATTGCGATCGGTATGCGTTTTGACGATAGGGTAACCGGTAATTTGGATACCTATGCCAAACAGGCAAAAATTATACATTTCGATATAGATCCCGCCGAAATAAACAAAAATGTTAAGGCAGATATAGCGGTATTGGGAGATTCCAAGGTAACCTTGGACCTTTTACTGCCAATGATCAAAGCCAACTCCCATGAATCCTGGCACAACGAATTTAAGGAAAAACATAAGATAGAATTTGAGCAGATCATTAAAAACGATGTTTATCCTACCAAGGAGAAACTCACCATGGCTGAAGTTATTGAGGAGATCAATATAGCCAGTGGGCATAGGGCCATAATTGTTTCGGACGTTGGGCAACATCAGATGATCGCCTGCAGATATGCCAAATTTAAACAGACCAAGAGCAATGTTACCTCCGGTGGCTTGGGAACTATGGGCTTTGCACTACCCGCTGCCATAGGGGCCAAAATGGGGGCCATGGACAGGGAGGTAGTTGCCATTATCGGTGACGGGGGGTACCAAATGACCATTCAGGAATTGGGGACCATCTTCCAGAACAAGACCCCTGTTAAGATCGTAGTGCTGAATAATGATCATTTGGGAATGGTACGCCAATGGCAGGAGCTCTTCTTCCAAAGTAGATATGCCTCCACCGTAATGGTAAATCCCGACTTTGTAAAAATTGCGGAGGGTTATCATATAGAATCAAAACGCATCAGCGAGAGAAAGGATTTAAAGGCTACCATTAAAGAGATGCTGGCCTCCAAAGAAGCTTACTTCTTGGAAGTAAAAGTAGAAAAAGAGGACAACGTTTTCCCTATGATCCCATCCGGGGCATCGGTATCGGATATACGTCTAAAATAAAATCAATATTAATTTAAATAACCTATAACCTCTTGTATTGGATAGAGGATCGGTATGAGGAGATGGAAAATAAATGGTTTACAATTTCAGTATACTCCGAAAATAGTGTAGGATTACTGAACAGAATATCAGGGATATTTTTAAAACGTCATATAAACATTGAGAGTCTGAATGTTTCCAAATCGGAAATAGACCACGTGTCAAAATTCACTATTGTGGTGTACACTACAGAAGATTGGGTGCGTAATATTGTAGGACAGGTTGAAAAGCAAATAGAGGTCATTAAAGCTTTCTACCATACCGATGAGGAAACCATATATCAGGAATCGGCTTTATTTAAAGTGGCCTCCAACTTATTGTTCGATGAGCGAAATATCCAAAACATTATTAAGGACAGTAATTCCCAAATTGTTACGGTATCAAGGGAATTCTTCGTTTTGGCAAAGACCGGAAGAAGAAACGAAATCGATGATATGTACCAGCAATTGAAGCCTTATGGGATTATGCAATTTGTGCGCTCCGGCCGGATAGCGGTTACAAAATCGGAAATGAAGATTTCATCATTATTAAAAGAGTTTAATCAATAAATAATCAAGCCCGATGCTGATCGGGACATAAAATCGAGTTAAAAAAATGGCAAATTACTTTAATACACTATCATTAAGGGAACAACTTACTCAATTAGGAAAATGTAGGTTTATGGAATCTACAGAATTTTCTGATGGTGTATCCGCTTTAAAAGGAAAAAAAATTGTAATAGTAGGTTGTGGGGCACAAGGACTTAACCAGGGCCTGAATATGCGCGATTCCGGATTGGACATTTCATACGCGTTAAGGGGTGCGGCCATCAAGGAAAAAAGACAGTCATTTATAAACGCAAGTGAAAATGGCTTTAATGTAGGCACCTACGAAGAACTTATACCAACGGCCGATGTAGTTATCAACTTAACTCCGGACAAGCAGCATACCAGTGTGGTTTCTACGGTTATGCCCCTAATGAAAAAAGGAGCTACATTATCCTACTCGCACGGTTTTAATATTGTGGAGGAAGGAATGCAGATCCGTGAGGACCTGACCGTTATTATGGTGGCGCCAAAGTGTCCCGGATCCGAAGTTAGGGAAGAATATAAAAGAGGCTTTGGTGTCCCTACCCTAATTGCGGTACACCCGGACAATGATCCCCAAGACAAGGGATTGGCCCAGGCAAAAGCGTATGCAGTGGCCACTGGCGGGCATAAGGCCGGTGTATTGGAATCTTCCTTTGTGGCCGAAGTAAAGTCCGATTTAATGGGGGAACAGACCATACTATGTGGCCTGTTGCAAACAGGTTCCATTCTTTGTTTTGATAAAATGATCGAAAAGGGAATTGACGAAGGATATGCTTCCAAGTTAATCCAGTACGGATGGGAAACCATTACCGAGGGTCTTAAATATGGGGGTATTACCCATATGATGGATCGTTTGTCCAACCCTGCAAAGATCAAGGCTTTTGAACTATCCGAAGAATTAAAGGATATAATGCGCCCACTTTTCCATAAACATATGGACGATATTATGAGCGGCCATTTTTCAAAGACCATGATGGAAGATTGGGCCAATGACGACAAAAATCTATTGACATGGAGGGCGGCCACAGGAGAAACGGCTTTTGAAAAAACTCCTGCCGGAGCTGTTAAAATTGCCGAACAGGAATTTTATGACCATGGGGTATTAATGGTAGCCATGGTAAGGGCAGGTGTGGAATTGGCTTTTGAATCGATGACCGAATCAGGAATCATTGCCGAATCCGCTTACTACGAGTCGCTTCATGAAACTCCTTTGATAGCCAATACCATTGCCAGAAAAAAATTGTTCGAAATGAACAGGGTGATATCCGATACGGCCGAATATGGTTGCTATTTGTTCGATCATGCCTGTAAGCCTTTATTGGCAGATTTCATGAAGACCATAGATACCGATGTCATTGGAAAACATTTTGCCGATCAAAAGCATCTTAGTGTGGACAACGCAAAGCTAATTGCTGTCAACAAGGCTTTACGGGAACATCCGGTAGAAATTGTAGGAGCAAGGTTACGTGCATCCATGACGGCTATGAAACCTATAGTTTAATTAAAATTGACCAATTATAAGGCCTGCCGGGTTGGATGAACTGGGCAGGCCTTTGTTTATAAACCATTTGATGGAACCATATTTTCCCAAAATAGAGGACATCCGGGAGGCTGCCATAACCATTAGGCAAGTAGCGGATATTACCCCCTTGATGCAGAGCATTCGTTATTCCAAAACCTATGATGCCGATATTTATTTAAAAAGGGAAGATTTACATAGGGTAAGAAGTTATAAAATAAGAGGTGCCTTCAATAAGATCAGCTCCCTTACCAAAAAAGAAACGGTCAACGGAGTAGTATGTGCCAGCGCGGGAAACCATGCACAGGGCGTTGCCTTTGCCTGTAATCACTTAGGGATAAAAGGCACCATTTATATGCCCTCGGTGACCCCGAAGCAAAAAGTGGAACAAACCAAATTATTTGGAGGGGATTGGGTGAGCGTGGTACTTGAGGGGGACACCTTTGACGATTCCTCGGATGCGGCCAAAAAATTCTGTGCCGCTAAAAAAATGACTTATATACATCCCTTTGACGATCCAAAAATTATTGAGGGCCAGGCTACGGTTGGCCTGGAAATATTGGAACAGGCAAAAAAACCAATAGACTATGTCTTTGTGGCCGTTGGTGGTGGCGGATTGGCTTCTGGCCTTTGTGCCGTATTCCAAGCACTATCTCCCCAAACTAAAATTATTGGTGTTGAACCGGAAGGGGCTCCATCTATGAAGACCTCCATAGAAAAGGGAGTTAACACAGAATTGGAGCAAATAGATAAATTTATCGATGGTGCTGCCGTTAAACGCGTAGGCAACCTAACGTTCAATATATGCAAGGATCACCTTTATGATATGGTTACCGTTCCGGAAGGCAAGGTCTGCCAAACCATATTGGATCTTTACAACAGGGATGCCATAGTAGTGGAACCGGCAGGGGCCCTTACCATTACAGTGTTGGACGATTACAAGGAAGAAATAAAAGGTAAAAATGTAGTCTGCGTCGTAAGTGGAAGCAACAACGATATTACGCGTACGGCCGAGATTAAGGAGCGCGCTTTGCTTTACGGCAAATTAAAGCATTATTTTATTATACGCTTTCCCCAGAGACCGGGCGCGTTGAAAGAATTCGTTGTTGATATTTTGGGCCCGACCGATGATATTACCCATTTTGAATATTCAAAAAAGTCGAGCAGGGAAAATGCCCCGGCCGTAGTGGGAATAGAATTAAAAAGTCCGGAGGATTTGGCACCGCTTGTAAAAAGAATGAAGGACCATAATTTTTTTGGAGACTACATCAACGATAAGCCGGATCTGTTTCAGTATTTAATTTAAAGCGTTTGGGACAATTTTTATACTATTTCAAAATACGAAACCCTTTTCGTGGCTTTACCTCATATATTCCATCAAATTTATAGGGAATTAAAATTGTCGTTTTATTAATTTAGTGGTCTGAGAGTTTAATTTTAATAGTTTCATTAAAAAAAAAGGAATCACTTATGGGCAAATCTGACATACCTTCAAAATACGTCGTAAACAAGGTCTATCATCAAAAAACATACCTTATCAATGGTGAATTAAGGACCTGGAACGGGAAAACCACTGAGGTATACTCTACCATATCCAGTACAGAAAAATATGCCCAAACATTACTGGGAAGTATTCCGGACATGGGAGAAAAAGAAGCTTTGGATGCTTTGGGTGCGGCATTATCCGCCTATGATAAGGGAAAAGGAATATGGCCTACCATGCGGGTCAAGGAACGCATAGACTGCATGGAAAATTTTGTAAGGAAAATGCAGACCAAGCGCGAGGAAATTGTAAAACTTCTAATGTGGGAAATTGGAAAATCGCTGCCAGACTCCCAAAAAGAGTTCGACAGAACGGTGGAGTATATCAACGATACCATTGAGGATTACAAGCAACTTGACAGGGACAATGCCAAATTTGAAAAAAACGATGGTGTTTATGCACATATTAGAAGGGGTCCTTTGGGGGTCGTACTCTGTTTGGGGCCTTATAACTATCCATTGAACGAAACCTTTGCCTTGCTTATTCCTGCAATAATAATGGGGAACACCACCATTTTTAAACCTGCCAAACATGGTGTATTATTGATTACGCCCTTATTGGAGGCCTTTCAATCCAGTTTCCCAAAAGGAGTAGTGAATATTGTATTTGGTAGGGGCAGGGCCGTAGCCGCCCCCATAATGAAGACCGGGAAAGTTGATGTATTGGCTTTGATAGGCAATAGTAAATCGGCAAATGCCCTTCAAAACCAACATCCTAAAAGCAACAGGCTGCGTTTGGTACTGGGACTGGAAGCTAAAAATCCGGCCATAATACTACCGGACGCAGATTTGGACTTAACCATAGAAGAGTGTATTACCGGTACCCTATCATTTAACGGGCAGCGCTGTACCGCGTTAAAAATAATCTATGTCCATGAGGATATTGCCACTGAATTTAATAAACGCTTTTCTGAAAGGGTAGATGCCCTGAAATTTGGAAACCCTTGGGAGGATGGTGTTAAATTGACCCCCTTGCCAGAACCGGGTAAGCCGGCCTATATACAGGAATTGATAGATGACGCCAGGGAAAAAGGTGCCAAGATTTTAAATAAAAAAGGAGGGACACATTCCGACAATTATATTTGGCCTGCGGTATTATATCCTGTCAACAAAGAAATGAGGGTCTATCAGGAAGAGCAATTTGGCCCTATAATTCCAATCGTGACCTTTAAGGATATTGAAGAACCCTTGGACGATATGGCCGAATCCAATTATGGGCAACAGGTAAGTTTGTTCGGAAAGGATGTATACGCCATAGCTCCTTTAATAGATACCTTGGTGAACCTGGTATGTAGGGTTAATCTGAACAGCTCTTGCCAAAGGGGCCCGGATGTGTATCCCTTTACCGGACGAAAAGACTCCGCACAGGCTACCCTAAGTGTCTATGATGCCTTGCGTTCCTTTTCCATAAGGACATTTGTGGCCTTTAAGGACAACGAACTTAACAATGAAACCGTAGAACAATTATTGGAGTCCAGGTTATCCAACTTTATTAGTACCGACTACATTCTATAGCCGATACCCGATTATAGAATTATTGCTTTTTGGAATTATAAAAAAAATTAAGGCCCGACTGGATATATAGCTTGGGCCTTAATTTTTCATTTTTATATCGGTACAAATGTATATGCCCATAACAAGACAAAAAGTTGGGGGCTCCATATCTTAAATATTTCCCAATACGCCAGGAAAACTACTATAAACAAACGCTATTTGAGTAAAGAGTATTACTTTTGCCGCTTTTTTACAGGATATAAATGAATATAAATAGGATAATTATCCATAGCAATACGAGGATACCTTGCTGTAATATTGTAGCTGTATTAATGTCTTAAATAATAATATTATGAGTATGGACAAATCGAATAAAAAAGCGCTGCTTGCCCTAGGGGTCGGAGGCTTTGGTATAGGAATGACCGAGTTTGTAATAATGGGTATTCTACCGGACGTAGCCAATTCTCTTCAAATAAGTATTCCTCAAGCAGGTCATTTTATATCGGCCTATGCCTTGGGGGTGGTAATTGGTGCACCTACTTTAACGGCCATGAGCGGAAAGTGGCCGGCACATAAGGTGTTGCTCTATTTAATGATATGGTTTACGGTTTTCAACACCCTTTCCGCATTTTCAACAAACTATGTAACTTTAATGATTGCCCGGTTCCTATCAGGATTGCCACATGGAGCCTTCTTTGGAATTGGTGCGGTAGTGGCAGGAAAATTGGCCAAAGAGGGGAAGGCTGCACAGGCCATTGCCACTATGTTTGCCGGACTAACCATAGCCAATGTAATAGGGGTCCCAATTGGTACCTACCTGGGGCATCATTACAACTGGAACCTATCGTTTCTTATGGTCGGTATTGTTGGTATCGTGGCAATGGCCAGTATTTACCTTTGGATCCCAAAAATGGAGAAATCCTCCTCTGGCGGATTATTCAAGGATCTGCAAGTATTTAAAAGATTGGAAATATGGTTGCTCATCCTACTTACCACGATCGGTACAGGAGGCTTCTTTGCCTGGTATAGTTATATTGCCCCTTTGCTTACCAACGTATCCGGACATTCGGAAAGCATGGTTGGTTATGCCATGATCTTGGCCGGGATAGGAATGGTTTTTGGTAATTTTATCGGGGCCAAAATGGCAGAGATATTTAGCCCCCTAAAAGCGGTCATCATTAGCTTGTCCTTAATGGTAATGGTACTGATAATCAACTTTTTGGTAGCTTCCAACCCAGTGGCCATACTAATTTTAACCTTCATTATAGGTATTGTTTCCTTTATGGTGGGCACGCCAATTCAATTGGCCATTATAAGGGCATCCAAAGGATCTGAGATGTTGGGATCTTCCATGAACCAGAGTGCCTTTAATATGGGCAATGCCTCCGGAGCATTTTTTGCCGGATTGCCCATAGCCATGGGATTTGGATTTACCTCCGCAAGCTTGGTGGGGGCCCTAATGGCCGGTATCGGGATAACCATTGCGGTGTTGATCTTGGTATTTTCCAAAAATAGAGCGGTCAGTACCAAAAGAAAAATGGCATTCAATTCGTAACCCTGGATTAAAAAAATTGTTAAAAATAAAAAAGGCGACCAAATTTTATTGGCCGCCTTTTTTTATGTATTCCTATCTACATAGGAATAACATTGACCTTATACATTCTTGGCCAACCAATCACCAACTTCACTGGTCTTGTACGATTTGCCACCTTCCGCCAGGTCTTCGGTAACAATACTTTCTGCCAAGGACTTGTTTACGACATCGCGAATGGCCCGGGCCTCTTCCTTCAAGTCAAAATCTTCGAACATCATGGCAGCAGAAAGCACGGTGGCCAACGGATTGGCAATATCCTTACCGGCCGCTTGCGGATATGATCCGTGAATAGGTTCGTACAATCTGGTTTTGGTTCCTACGGAAGCCGAGGGCATTAATCCCATAGATCCTGAAATTACGGAAGCCTCATCGGTCAAGATATCTCCAAAAAGATTTTCGGTTATTATTACATCATACCCTTTGGGCCATTGCACCAAACGCATGGCAACGGCATCCACAAACTCGTAGGAAACCGTTACTTCCGGATAATCCTTTTCCATGGCCTGTACGGTCTCCCTCCACAATCTGGAAGATTCCAAAACGTTGGCCTTATCCACACAGCAAAGTTTTTTGGACCTTGCCATGGCCATTTCAAAACCTTTTTTGGCCAAACGTTGAATTTCCGCACGGGTATAGGTCATAGTGTCGAAGGCAGTATTACCATCATCCTTACGCCCACGTTCCCCGAAATACACTCCACCTGTCAATTCCCTGAGAATAATTAAATCCGTACCCTCTATACGTTCGCGTTTCAAAGGGGACTTATCTATAAGTGAGGGGAAAGTAAAAGTAGGCCTAACGTTGGCAAACAGGCCCAGTTTCTGTCTCATTTTCAACAACCCCTGTTCCGGACGTACCTTGGCAGAGGGATCGTTGTCAAATCTCGGATGCCCGATAGCACCAAATAAAACGGCATCTGCAGCTTCACAAACGGCATGGGTTTCATCCGGATAAGGTTCCCCAACCGCATCAATTGCGGCAGCACCCGTAAGGGCAGGCGTCCAGCTTATCTCGTGATCGTATTTCTTGGCTATGGCATTGGATACTTTTACCGCTTGATCAATAACTTCAGGACCTATCCCATCTCCTGCTAAAAGGGCAATTTTTAATTTCATGTATTTATATTTATTGCCTGCCTGTTCGGCAGACAGGTTTTTCAAATGTCACATGTAACATCCAAATAATCATTCCGCCGTGTGACAAAATCTTTAGTCGTGGATGTTTCATTTATTCTTGCTTTTCGCCATTCGCCTTGCGTCTGGCATGGTTATAATTGTTTATGTTTTTCTTGGATGATATTCAACATTTTCTCGGTCGCTTTTATGGCCGAGACGGTTTGATCGGAATCCAACCCCCTGGATATAAATTCCTTATCCCCGTTTTTCCATGTAATGATGGTTTCGCAAAGGGCATCGGAATTACTGCCCGGCGGAATCCGTACCGCATAATCCACCAAAGTGGGCAATTCGAATTTCTTGGATTTATATATTTTTCTCAAAGCATTCATAAAGGCATCATATTGCCCGTCTCCCTGGGCATGTTCCTCTATAAGTTCCCCATTAATTTCGAGGCATAGGGTAGTGGATGGCTTTAAACCTTTGGAATGTGTAAGTACGTACGATTTAACAAATACTTTTTGCTGATAGGTCCCGCTATCCAAAACATCTGAAATAATGTAGGGCAGGTCCTCCTTGGTAACCTTTTCCTTTTTATCCCCAAGTTCAATAATACGGGCCGTAACTTTTTTTAATTCATCATCGTTGAGCGTTAGCCCCAGCTCCTGTAGATTTTTTTGAATATTGGCCTTTCCCGAGGTCTTCCCCAATGCGTATTTGCGTTTTCTCCCAAATCGCTCCGGCATCAGATCGTTAAAATACAAGTTCTTTTTACTATCCCCATCTGCATGGATCCCTGCAGTTTGTGTAAAAACATTGTCGCCCACGATCGGTTTGTTGGCAGGAATACCAAATCCGGTAAAGGCGGACACCAACTTGCTTACCTTGTAAAGTGAAGATTCGTTTACCGCTACCTCTATTTCGGGCATAAAATCGTTGATGACCGCAATGGCGCTCGCCATAGGAGCATTTCCGGCCCTCTCGCCCATACCGTTTACGGTTAAATGAAGTCCATGACAACCCGCCTTTAACGCCTCCATAACATTGGAAACACTCAAATCATAATCGTTATGCCCATGAAAATCGAAATGCATTTTGGGATAACGCTGCACTATTTCCGATATATAACGGTTTGTTTCGGTGTAGGTAAGAATCCCCAAAGTATCGGGCAACAATACCCTTTTAATAGGTTGCGTGGCCAGAAAATCCAAAAATCGGAACACATATTCCTTGGAATTTCTCATCCCATTGCTCCAATCTTCCAAATATACATTGGTGGAAATGCCTTCCTTGGCCGCCCGGGCAATGGTATTGCCTATTTCCGTAAAATGTTGTTGCGGAGTCTTTTTAAGTTGGTGTGTTAGATGGTTCATAGAACCTTTTGTCAAAAGATTCTGGACCTTGGCTCCTGATTTTTTCATCCAGTCAATGGAAACACCTCCATCCACAAATGTCAATACCTCAACACGCTCCAAATACCCTTTGGAGTCGGCCCAATCGGTAATCTGTTGTACTGCTGAGAGTTCCCCGTCCGAAACCCGGGCGGAGGCCACTTCAATCCTATCCACATTCAGCTCATCCAACAGCAACTTTGCCAAGGTAAGTTTTTCGGATGCCGAAAAGGACACCCCTGAGGTCTGTTCCCCATCCCGAAGGGTGGTGTCCATTATTTCAATTATTCTTCGTTTCATTTATGCATAACTAGTAACCGTATGCCTATTGACCAATAACTTAAAATACAGTACAATGCCTACTCGACCAATCAAAACGAGATGGGAACCCCGCTGGTTTATGGCGTATATGCTACATGTAGTATTTTATAGTGGAGTATCTTCGGCAAATTCCCTAATATTCCCTTTTATGTTCAAAAGATAATCAATATCATCGAAGCCGTTCAGCATATTATCCTTTTTGTAATTGTTGATATCAAAACTTTCGGACTCCCCGGTCGTAGACAAGGTTATGGTCTGTTCCGGTAAATTGACCACCAATTCCGTTTTTGGATCTGCATAAATAGCTTCAAATATTCTTTCCAGAAACGGGGCGCTTACCTGAACCGGCAATACACCAATGTTTAAACAGTTGTTCTTAAAAATATCGGCAAAAAAACTGGATACCACGCACCTAAATCCATAATCATAAACTGCCCAGGCTGCATGTTCCCTGGAAGAACCTGAACCAAAGTTTTTACCGCCCACCAATATTTTACCTCCAAAGGTGGGATTGTTGAGAACAAAATCCGTTTTCGGGCTGTTATCCGGATTATAGCGCCAATCCCTGAACAGATTGTCCCCAAACCCTTTACGCTCCGTTGCCTTAAGAAAACGGGCCGGAATTATTTGGTCCGTATCCACATTTTCAATTGGAAGCGGAACCGCTGTTGTTTTAAGGATATTAAATTTATCGTATGCCATGTTATTTAAACTTAATTGCTTGGCACCAAACGCCAAACGAACATTAAACTTTATTTTATTACTAAATTATTTTGACCTCTATCTATATGAATGCTCCCGAAGCTATTTCTTAAAACAATTTACAAGAAGCCACCAATTCAAGGAACGTTTTGGCTCTAAACCAATTCTCCCTGCATCAGCTCCCTCGGATCGGTTACCATTCCGGTAACGGCTGCAGCGGCTGCCACCAACGGACTGGCCAAAAGTGTTCTGGAACCGGGACCTTGCCTGCCTTCAAAATTTCTATTGGAGGTACTAACGGCATATTTCCCAGCGGGTACCTTATCATCGTTCATGGCCAAACAAGCAGAACATCCCGGCTCCCGCAATTCAAAACCGGCATCCTGCAATATATCCAGTATTCCTTCTTCCTTAATAGCGGATTCTACCTTATGGGATCCCGGTACCAGCCAAACAGTAACATTAGGTGCTTTCTTTCTCCCTTTTACCAAGGAGGCAAAAGCCCTAAAATCTTCAATACGGCCATTGGTACAGCTTCCCAAAAACACAAAATCGATTGGCTTTCCAATCATATTGTCACCCTCGTGGAAAGCCATATATTGAAGGGATTTTTTATAAGTGGCAACTCCGCCCTCCACGGATTCAGCTTTTGGAATACCATTGGAAATTCCGATACCCATTCCCGGATTGGTTCCGTAGGTGATCATAGGCTCTATGTCCGCAGCGTCAAAAGTTATTTCCTTATCAAAAGTGGCCCCCTCATCAGTTTTAAGCGTTTTCCAATACTCCATGGCCCTGTCCCAATGGGCACCTACAGGAGTAAACTCGCGGCCTTTGATATATTCGAACGTTTTTTCGTCCGGGGCTATCATCCCTCCGCGGGCACCCATTTCAATACTTAGGTTACAAACCGTCATCCTGCCCTCCATGGTCATATTCCTAAAAACATCCCCTGCATATTCCACAAAATATCCCGTAGCACCGGAGGTGGTCAGTTTGGAAATTATATATAGGGCCACATCCTTTGGGGTTACGCCCTTACTAAGATTTCCATTTACATTGATACGCATGGATTTGGCCTTCTGCTGCATTATGCATTGGGTGGCCAATACCATTTCTACTTCGGAAGTACCTATACCAAATGCAATGGCCCCAAATGCGCCATGGGTAGACGTGTGCGAATCACCGCATACAATGGTAGCACCTGGCTGGGTTATTCCATATTCCGGACCTACCACGTGTACAATTCCATTTTTCTCATGTCCAAGACCCCAATAGGAAATACCATGTTCTTTGGAATTTTCCTCCAATGCCTTCAGCTGGTTGGCCGATAGGGGATCTTTGACCGGTAAGTGCTGATTGATAGTAGGAGTGTTGTGATCTGCAGTGGCAAAAGTACGTCCTGGATACATTACCGGAATACCCCTACTTTTTATGCCCAAAAATGCTACCGGACTGGTCACTTCATGAACCATATGACGGTCAATGAACAATACATCCGGCCCATTTTCTATCTTATGGACCACATGGGAATCCCATACTTTATCAAATAACGTTTTCTTCATTTTATAGGGTTATGATTTACAATCTTAGATTAAATGTTGGTAAAGAGGCACAATGCCCACTTTTTTACTAGCATGCAAAATTAAGACTATCTTGTAAATCATTGAAATTAATATAGGAATAATTACGATGTTCAACATAAAGGCTGTCGATTGTTTGGAATATAACCTACTCTTCATTTTTATGGTAATTATCTTACTTTCCTATTAATTTGGGACAGGCCATGGAGTGCCAAAGTCCTTGATTATTACAAATAAAAAAGGTGAATAAATCAAGTTCATCCACCTTTTTGAAACTGTTATCTATAAGTATCTTTTTTAAATCATCGGGTGGCTTTGTCCACCTTTAAACGGGCATCCCTATTGGCTATTTCCCAAGCGGTAAGAAAGACCAACCTGGTCCTATTTTCCAATAGATCATAGTTTATTTTGTCCGGCGTATCCCCAGGCTGGTGATAATCGGCATGGGTTCCGTTAAAATAGAATATAATTGGGATATTGTTTTTTGCAAAATTGTAATGATCACTTCTGTAGTAGAAACGGTTGGGATCATTTTCATCGTTAAAGGTATAGTCCAACTCAATATTCATGTATTTCTTGTTGACCTCTTCCGATAACTCATGAAGTTCCGTACTCAACTTATCCGAACCGATCAAATAAATATAATTTCTATCTCCCTCGCGATTCGGATCTATTCTCCCTATCATATCAATATTTAGGTCGGCCACTGTTTGGGACAAAGGAAATATAGGGTCGTGATCGGCATAATATTTTGACCCCAAAAGCCCTTTTTCCTCGCCGGTAACATGAAGAAAAACGACAGATCTTTTAGGACCGTGACCATCATCCGCGGCCTTTTTAAAAGCCTCCGCAATCTCCAAAACACCAACGGTCCCAGAACCATCATCATCTGCGCCATTAAAAATTTCCCCTTCTTTGTTTACGCCGACATGATCAAGATGGGCCGAAATTATAACATACTCATCCGGCTTTTCCGATCCTTTAATAAAAGCTACTACGTTCTCGGACTCCACTTCTTCACTATCACTTACAATATTCAGGATCAATTTAACGGAAACGTTTTTAGAAGTATTTTCGGATTTAATATTGGGGAGAATGGCATTTGCCACAGGGGCATCGATAAAAAAACTAAAAAAATCCTCTTGTACCTCATCCTTCAGCCCCATACTTCCGCTGTCCTGGCCCTGCATATAATTAAACCTATTCTTAAAGCGGCCATAGTTGCCCTCATCAAAATAGAGTACTCCAATGGCACCTTTACCAGAAGCCAATTCCATTCTTTTTCCAATAGATTCGGACATATTGCTCCAAACAGACATTTCATTTGAGCCCGAAAGCATATAGGTTCCGTCAGCGTTCCTAGGTTCTCCCGCCTTCATCAAGATTATTTTACCTTTTACGTCCACTCCTGTATAATCCGAATAATTCCCCTCTTCTATACCATAGTTTACATATACAATATCATTATAGGTACCTGTAGCCGCCGTAAAGGTCAACAATCCTTTTCCATTTTCGTATTCCTTACCATTGATGGAAACTGATCCCTTAGGCAATTTACTTATGACCAATGGCACATTTTGAAAATAATTCCCGTCCGATCGGGCTGCAGGAATACCCAGCCCAACATATTCCTTTTTGAGATATTCAACTGCCAATTTTTGGCCCGGCTCCCCGGTATCCCTACCTTCAAATTCGTCCGAAGCATAGGTATAAAGATGTTCCTTTAATTCTTCTTCTGTAATGGATTGGGCATAAACCTGGGGATCTACACTGGTCTTTACCGGTTCAATTTGTTGGGAAATGGTTTTTTGTGATGAGTTGCAGGCCATGGAAAGTCCTAACGCAACAAACAGTATTTTTTTCATTGAGTTCATTTAATTAGTTCAGAATTTTCAAAAATAGGGAAATCTGAAAGAAAGGATCCTACTATTTTTATAAAACTGTTCGGATCACCGGTGATGGTATTCCAAAAGGCACACAAATACCTACTTATTTAGGAAGACGGAACCATTACCTTTTGGAAATGTATTGGTTTGGGAGCCGGATAAACCTCTATTTTTTTTTCAACCTGTTCCCCCAAGTAAAAAATCAATATGTCAATATACACTCATCTTCGGCTAATATTTCTCCATTATAAGGTATTGGGATATTGTAAATTTGTAATTCAATATAAAAATTGTTGTTATGCACATAAAATGGGAAGGCGTAATGCCTGCAGTTACTACCAAATTTACACAAGAGGACACACTGGACCTAAAAATGTTCGAACTTAATATTATGGCACAGCTGGATGCCGGGGTAAGCGCCATTATTCTGGGCGGCACCCTTGGAGAAGCCAGTACCCTAACGGATGATGAAAAGAAGATACTGGTACAGGAAACCGTAAGAATTGTTAAGGGTAAAATTCCCGTAGTCATAAACATAGCGGAACAGACAACAAAGGGTGCCATAGAAGCAGCCTATAAAGCCAAAAAATATGGGGCAAGTGGTTTAATGATGCTTCCGCCCATGCGCTACAAAGCGAATGATTTTGAAACGGTAACCTACTTTAAGGAAGTGGCCATGAGCACGGATCTGCCTATAATGGTATACAACAATCCAATAGATTATGGTATTGAGGTCACCTTGGACATGTTCGAAGAATTGTTGAACATGCCCAATATACAGGCCGTGAAGGAATCTACTCGTGATATTTCGAACATTACAAGGATCAAAAATAGATTTGGCGACCGATTAAAAGTATTGACAGGAGTGGATACTTTAGGATTGGAAAGCCTGCTTATGGGCGCGGACGGCTGGGTAGCCGGACTGGTCTGTGCATTTCCCGCAGAAACCGTAGCCATATTTAGCTTGGCCAAAGCCGGAAGAATTAAGGAAGCCTTGGCCATTTACAGATGGTTTTTACCTTTATTGGAACTGGACATCAACCCCCAATTGGTGCAAAATATAAAATTGGCCGAAGTAGCTACCGGAATCGGAACGGAGCAGGTAAGGGCCCCTAGACTACCGCTACAAGGGGAGGATAGGGATAAGGTCTTAAAAATAATAGCGGAAGGAATGAGGACCAGACCCAGCCTTCCCGAGTATAAAGCAGCGTTGGTTTAACCCAATTAAAGCATGTTTAAAAAGGATTGATTGTAGCGAAAAATGATGATTTTTGTTCCGTATGAAGGCTTTTTTGAGCTGCATAGCCATAGCTATGGAGAGATAAAAAGACAAAATATGGGGCAAAAAGGGCATTTTTTTAGCCAATTGAATTCTTTTTAAACATGCTCTAACAACACAAATAAGCTTCTAAAGTGTTACTTTAGTGAAAGAAACAGAAGTTCATTTGAACAAATAATTAGAAAATATTTAAAATGATTACAGGGAAAAACTACATAGGAACAGTTACATCGGCCAGGAACAACAGAACATATTCAACATTCGATCCAAAATTGAACAAACCTACGGAATGGGTTTTCCATGAGGCTTCCCAGGAAGAGGTAAATGCCGCGGTGGAAAAGGCGGCAATTGCATTTGAAACATATCGCAACTTCCCCGACAGAAAAAAAGCCGAATTTCTACAGGCTATTGCCAGTGAAATTGAAGCCCTGGGAGATGAATTGATCTCTGTTTATGTCCAGGAATCCGGATTGCCCGAAGGCAGGGCAAAAGGAGAACGGGGCAGAACAATGGGACAACTGCGGGCCTTTGCCACCTTATTGGAGGAAGGCTCCTGGGTAGAGGCCACTATAGATACCGCGCAGCCGGATAGGGAGCCATTGCCAAAAGCGGACATTAGAAAAATGTTGCTTCCCATAGGTCCCGTTGCCGTTTTTGGTGCCAGCAATTTCCCACTGGCATTTTCTACTGCAGGGGGAGATACAGCCAGTGCTTTGGCCGCAGGTTGCCCCGTAATTGTAAAAAGTCACCCAATGCATGCCGGTACGGGAGAGTTGGTAGCTTCTGCAATTGCATTGGCCGCCAAAAAGACAGGAATGCCCGATGGCGTTTTTTCCAATCTAAATAGCAGTGATTCACAGGTAGGGCAATTGTTGACCATGCACCCCAAGGTGAAAGGCGTAGGTTTTACAGGCAGTACCAAGGGCGGCATGGCCCTTTATCAATTGGCTGCGCAAAGAAAGGAACCGATCCCCGTGTTTGCCGAGATGGGAAGTATAAATCCGGTAGTGGTGCTACCATCCGCCCTAGAGCAAAAAGGGTCGGAATGGGCTGTACAATACGCAGGCTCCATTGTGCTGGGAGCGGGACAATTTTGTACCAATCCAGGCCTTATTATAGGTATAAAAAGCGAAGCTATGGATAGTTTTATAACCAAATTGGGCAATGAAATTGAAAAATTGGAACCTAGCTGCATGTTGCACCCCAATATTTATGAAGGTTATGAAAAAGGGAAAAAGGAATTATCATCCCAGCCCAAAACGATGGAAGTCGCCTCTTTTAAAGGTGAAGTTGCCCCTAATTTTGCCGGACAAAAAATATTGACCGTTGCCGCCAAGGACTTTTTGGACAATCCCGTATTGCACAGGGAGGTATTTGGCCCGTTTTCGATCGTTGTCCAATGCCGGGACAAAGGGGAACTGGTTACCGTAATCCAGCATTTGGAAGGACAGCTGACAGGAACTATTCTCGGGACGGAAACCGAAATCAAAACAAATGGGGAAGTAGTAAATGCATTGGTCAATAGGGTAGGGCGTATCATTTTCAACGGAGTGCCTACCGGAGTGGAAGTTTGCCCATCCATGATGCACGGGGGTCCATTTCCGTCCACTACGGACAGTAGGTTCACTTCCGTAGGAACTTCGGCAATAAGACGATGGGTAAGACCGGTATCTTTTCAAAATTGGCCGGAAGAAATGTTGCCGGATGCCTTAAAGACCCATAATCCTTTGGACATTATGAGACTGGTAAACGGCGAACATACCAAGCAGACGCTCCAGCGCAATGGGTAGGAAGACATTTTTTTGTGTGGATGCCCATACCTGTGGGAATCCCGTCAGGGTTATTGCCGGCGGCGGACCAAATCTCCTTGGTGCGGACATGAGCGAAAAACGCCAGCATTTTTTAAGGGAGTTCGATTGGATCCGGAAGGGTTTAATGTTCGAACCTCGGGGCCATGACATGATGAGCGGGAGCATTTTTTACCCGCCCTCGGATACGGCCAACGACTTTGGTATTCTGTTCATAGAAACCAGTGGCTGTCTTCCTATGTGCGGGCATGGTACCATTGGGGCTATAACCATAGGGATCGAGGAAGGCCTACTTGCCCCTAAGGAACCTGGAAAAATAAGAATGGAAACCCCTGCCGGCTTGGTACATATTGAATATCAACAAACCGGTAAAAAAGTAGATTGGGTAAAATTAACAAATGTTAAATCATACCTTGCCGCATCCGAACTTACCGTGAACTGTTCGGATTTGGGGGAACTTATTTTTGACGTTGCCTACGGGGGCAACTATTATGCGATCATTGATCCTCAAAAGAACTTTAAGGGTATTCAGGAATACTCTGCAGGCAAGTTGGTCCAATACAGTCAGGAAATAAGGGAGAAAATAAATCTCAAATATTCCGGTAGGTTTATCCATCCGGAGAACCCGACCATCAATAGTGTTAGCCATATAGAATGGACCGGTAACACTATATCCCCACAGGCCACGGCAAGAAATGCTGTTTTCTATGGGGATAAGGCCATAGACCGGTCGCCCTGTGGTACCGGTACCTCCGCACGAATGGCACAATGGCATGCCCAGGGAAAGCTGAAATTGGGGGATGAATTTGTCCATGAAAGTTTTATCGGTTCCCAGTTTGTCGGAAAGGTGGAGGAGGAGACTACTTTGGCAGGAATAAAGGCCATTATCCCCAGCATTAAGGGATGGGCACAGGTTTATGGCCATAACAATATTGTTATAGACGACGATGATCCCTATGCCCACGGTTTTCAAGTAATTTAATAGGATGAAACGAACATTAAGAAATTTAAGCATTTCTTCACAAAAGGGGATGTTTAAATTTCTTAATGGGAGAACGTAGTATAGCGGAGTGGTTGCACACGTTCTTAATTTTATAATTAATTTATAATCTAATAATTACTAAAATTTAAACGTGTGAAAAAAGATGTATTGATCATAGGCGGGGGAATTGTAGGACTCTGTTCCGCCTACTTTTTACAAAAAGAAGGCCATAAGGTTACCGTGGTGGACAGATCGGATATTACTTCCGGAGCCTCTTTTGTCAATGCCGGATATATTACCCCTAGCCATATTATTCCCCTGGCCTCTCCGGGAATGGTCGCAAAAGGAATAAAATGGATGTTCAATCCTTCCAGTCCGTTTTACATGCAACCCCGATGGGATACCGATTTTTTTAAATGGTCGTGGTACTTCCATAAATCCTCCACCAAACAAAAAGTAGCCTTGGCCATACCATTGATCAAGGAAATAAACCTGCTAAGCCGGGAACTTTTCATCTCCATAAAGAGTTCAGGGGATCTAGGGGATTTTCAACTGGAACGAAAGGGGCTTTTAATGTTGTATAAAACCGAAAAAGAAGGGGAACATGAAATTGGAGTTGCCAAAAAGGCTTCCTCTTTGGATTTGGAAGTTAGCTTATTGAACAAAAAAGAGCTGGACAACCTTCAACCCAATGTTGTCATGGACGTTAAAGGGGCCGTTTATTATGAATGTGACGGACATACCACTCCAACGGAGTTCATGAAAAAAATGCTGGATTACCTAAGGAGAAGCGGGGTAACTATCAAAACAAATGAAAAGGTTATTGATTTGGCCAAAATAAATGGCCTTATTACAAAGGTGACTACCGATAAAGGCGACTATTTTCCGGAGGAAGTAGTCATGGCCGCAGGCTCTTGGAGCAATGATCTATCAAAAAAAATGAATATAAAACTTCCTTTACAGGCAGGGAAAGGCTACAGGATAAATGTACCCAGACCTACCGGAATTACCATTCCCGCCATTTTATTGGAAGCCAAGGTAGCGGTAACGCCAATGATGGAATATACCCGATTTGCAGGCACCATGGAATTTTCGGGAATCAACGATATTATTAGAAAACAGCGGGTGGAAGCCATTGCAAATGCCGCTACCGAATTCTATCCGGAAATAAAAATAAGCGGGGCAGAAAAAGCGGATGCCAAAAGTGGATTGCGGCCCGTTTCACCGGACGGATTACCCTATATTGGCAAACATAGCTCCCTTAACAATTTAACTATTGCCACCGGCCATGCCATGATGGGTTGGAGCCTAGGCCCGATAACGGGAAAATTGGTCTCGGAAATAATATCGGACCAAAAAATAGCTATGGATATAAGCGGCTTTTCCCCAAATAGGCGGTTCTAGTGTCGTCTCAATGCTACTTTGTTGTTTAAATCGCCGTTATTTTATCCTGCCAGAGCAAAAAATGTTGCATCGTCGTAGCTACGGAACTGTTTTTTAACGAAGGCCGGGTGAAAAAGAACAAGGCTTGGGGGTGGCTAAAGTAGGGTTGACACTACACTGGGTTTTTATGCCAAAAAAATTCCATATCATGAAATAGAATATACATGATATGGAATTTATGCCAAGGGATGTTATCCGAGAGGCCGGACATCAACATTCCAAGGGGTGTCCCTTGTTTAATGGTGACTTCCTCCTGTCTCCCCCAGCAAATTAAATCCTCCTTTAACAATAACCTGATCACCGGTCTTTAAGTCGCCCATTTCCGTAATGGCCGTATATCCATTATAGCTGTCCCCTGTACCGACAGCTACAATTTCAAAGACATATTCTTCATCCCCTTCCGAGACCAATGATAGAACGTATTGGTTATTATCCTGAACAACAACACTCTCATTGGGCAAAGCGCCTATATTTTCATTAGAGATAATTATGGACGCCTCAACAAACATACCGACCGCAAAATTGTGGTTTTCATCATCGTTCAAATGCCCATGTACCTTTACCGTTCTACTGTCCGCATCAATTGAGGTTCCTACCAAATATACCTCCGCCCCATAATATTCGCCTGAGGCCTCTGAAATCTTAAAGCGAATTTTTTGACCTTTTTTGATCTTCATAATATCTTTTTCAAAAACGGACAGCTCCAGGTGAATATGATCTGTGTTTACGATTTCCATAATTTCATCGGCAGGGGAAACATACATCCCTTTATTGACGTTTACTTTGGTAATGCTTCCATCTATAGGGGCAAAAATGGTTGTTTCAGATGTCAATATTCCCTTTTCCACATTTTCAGGGGAAATATTTAACATTTTAAGTTTCTGTCGTAAACCGTTATACTTGGAAAGATTCCGCTTGTATTCGCTTTCCGCCCTTAAGAAATTCTTTTGTGAAGTTATTTGCTCGGCGACAAGACTTTTTTGGCGTTCAAATTCGGATTTAAGAAAATTAAGCTGTTCAAAGCTTTCCTGATAATCCTGTTGTATTTGAATGAATTCGGGGTTTTCCAAAGTAAGTAAAGATTGTCCCTTTTTTACTTTATTTCCGATCAAAAGTGGGGTCCTTTTTATATAGCCCCCGGCAAAGGCACTTACTATTGCCTTGTTTTGTGGGGGCACGTCTATAGTTCCGGTAACCTCTACCACCACGGGAAAGTCCTGTTGGCCCAGGCGTCCCAATTCCATATTCCCTCCCTTAAATTGGGCTTTGGAAACGGTTATTCTATTGGCAGGTTGTTCACTTTCCGCACTATATTCGGAACCACTATTTTTTTCGCTTGAATCCCCACAGGCTGACACATTGAGCAAAAGGATTGTTAAAGGGAGTATATATATAAATCGTGACATAGTATTTATTTTATAGGTTTAGATAATTGATTGCAATGACCGTTTGATTATAGGCATTTAGGTTCTCCAGATATGTTAGGGTTATATGGTAACCATTTTCCATACTCTGTATATACTGAAAGAAATCGATTTCCCCACTCTGATAACTTAGGGTGGCCGTTTTTATGATTTCATCCGCAAGACCCTGTCCTTCAGTCTCATAATAGGCTAGCACTTCTTGATACTTCTTTAATTGCCCCATTAGCGACCGGTATTTGGCCCTTAGCTGAACCGTATAGTCGTCTGCCTCTGCCCGGGATACTTCCCTGGCTATTTTAGCTGCCTTAATTTTGGAGGCATTGCCGCTAAAAAATAACGGAATCCTGATCCCCACCTGAAAACCATAAAGGTTCTCTCCCAAAGTGGCATTGGTTCCCTGAAAATAATTAAAGTTTAGATCGGGCAATACATGTTGTTGTTCCAAAATACTTTTGGCATCGAACATTTTTGTCCTGTTTTCAAAGAATGAGATCCCTGCATTGTTTTCAATTTCCACATCCGTGATCCGGAGCTTTTCCATAGGCATGGTCTTAACCAAAAGGGTAGAATCGGGCTGAACCGTTTTGATGAGTTCTTGATAGGCCAGGTCGGCATCTTCGACGGCTTTTACATATAGGGCCCGGAGCTCTCTCTGTTTGGCCTGGGCGGTTATTTTTTCCAAATAGTTACTTTCACCAAGTTCAAAACGGCGTTGGGCCGAATAGGAAAACCGTTCATACAATTCATTTAATTCCCTGTAGGTCCTTTCCTTCTGCCTTGCGTATTGCAACCCATGATAATTGGAAGCCAATTCTTGTTCCAGGATTCGTTTTTTGCGCTCATAACTGCTATTTTCCATGAAATGGTTGGCCTTATTGACATCTCTTTCCGCAAAATAAACGGTTGGAAACAGAAAGTTCTGCTGAATACCGAATACCTTCAAAGGCTTATTGTTGACAGCTATATTATTTTGATCGTAATGATAGTAAAGGTCCGTCTTATCAAAATTGAAGGCACTGCCAATAAGGGCTTTGGATTCTTCTACCCTGAGTTTCGCGGCCTTTAGGCCGGCATTATTGCCCAAGGCCATAGTTTGTATTTGATCAAAACCCAGTCCTACTTCCTGTGCCTGAACACCACTGCCACAAATGAAGAACAATATTACCAAACCTAAAGCTTTAGTACTATTACTGGATTTGCCCAACTCCTTTTCATCCTTCAAATGAAAAAGAGAGTAGAGGATGGGCAAAACTACCAAGGTTAATATAGTAGCGGTAATAAGCCCTCCAATAACCACAGTGGCAAGCGGTCTTTGTACCTCGGCACCTACATTGGTGGAAACGGCCATGGGAAGGAACCCTAGTGCGGCAGCGGCAGCGGTCAGCAAAACGGCCCTTAGCCGGTCTTTTGATCCCTTTATTATAAGTTCGTCCGAATCTTCCATCCCTTCATGTTTTAACTCTTTAAAATGTTCTATGAGTACAATCCCATTAAGCACCGCAATCCCAAAAAGGGCTATAAATCCAACTCCGGCAGAGATACTAAATGGCATATCCCTGACAAACAAAAGAAGTATTCCGCCAACGGCCGCCAAAGGAATGGCGGAATAGATAATCAATGCTTCCCTAATGGATTTAAAGGCAAAATAGAGCAATATCAAAATGAGGGCCAGTGCCACCGGCACCGCAATTTTAAGTCGGTCTTTGGCACTTTGTAAATTTTCGAACTGCCCTCCATATGTGATGGTGTACCCTGTAGGTAGTTTTACCTTCGCTTCTATCAGCTTTTGAACGTCGTCCACTACCGATTGTAGGTCCCTGTTCCTCACATTGATACCCACTACGATCCTCCGTTTGGTATCGTCCCTGGATATTTTGGCCGCTCCGGTAGTATAGGAAATTTGGGCCAGTTCCCTTAAAGGAATTTTACCTGCCAAAGGCGTGTCTACATATAGGTTCTTTAAATTGGAAATATCCTGTCTGCTATTTTGATCAAGCCTAAGGGTTAGGTCAAATCTCCTTTCCCCTTCAAAGACACTCCCCAAATTGGTACCGGCAAACCCCATGGAAATAAGGTTGTTCAGATCGGCAATGTTAAGTCCGTACCTGGCAATTTTTGCCCTATCAAATTTTACGTTCATTTGCGGAAGGCCTGCAATTTTCTCTACCGTTATGTCCGCTGCCCCGTCCACATTCTGGATAAGGTTTCTAATTTCATTTCCTTTGTTGTTCAGGATTTCCAGATCTTCTCCAAAAACCTTTATGGCAATATCCGCACGGACTCCGGTAATCAACTCGTTAAAGCGCATTTCTATGGGTTGGGTAAATTCTACCTCCATCCCAGGAATCACGGCCAATGCCTCCTTGAATTTATCGGCCAGTTCGTCCTTACTTTCCGCAGAAACCCATTCTTTTTTGGATTTCAGGATAATCATAACATCACTCTCTTCCATAGACATGGGGTCTGTGGGTACTTCCGCAGCACCAATTCTGGTAACCACCTGTTTTACCTCCGGAAAATTATCCAAAAGAATACGTTCCATCCTAGTGGTAATCTCAACAGTTTTGCTCAAAGAGGTACCCGTTTTTAAAACGGGTTGTATCACAAAGTCCCCTTCGTCCAAGGTAGGCACAAACTCCCCGCCCATTGTAGTAAAAAGATATATGGAACCACCTAATAATAATACCGAAATGGTCAATACCAATTTTTTCTTTCTGAGTGCCCAACGAATAATGGGATCATAAGATTTATTTAAAAACCCCATTAGGCGTACCGAAATGTTTTTAGGGGAAGAAGTAGACGGCTTTATAAATATGGAGGCGGCTACGGGAACATAGGTAAAACATAGGATCATGGCACCTATTAGAGCAAAACTAAAGGTAAGTGCCATAGGTTTGAACATTTTGCCCTCTACACCGCTTAAGGACAGAATGGGAATAAAAACGATGAGAATGATCAGTTGCCCAAAAATGGCCGAGTTCATCATTTTGGAGGCACCTTTAAAGGTAATTTTATCTTTTAGGAACTGTCGGTCCTTGATACCCAACAGTTGTAATTCGTTTTTTTTAACGGTTATTTGAAAGGCTATAAACTCAACAATAATGACCGCACCATCAATAATGATCCCAAAATCTATGGCCCCCAGGCTCATAAGATTGGCATCTACCCCAAAAATATGCATTAATGAGAGTGCAAATAATAAACAAAGTGGAATTACGGAAGCTACGACCAATCCGGAACGAAGGTTTCCCAGTAACAATACTACCACAAATATGACGATCAAACAGCCCAGTATCAAGTTTTCCGCAACGGTAAAAGTTGTTTTGCCAATTAGCTCGCTGCGTTCCAAAAAGGCATTGATAAAAACACCTTCGGGCAAGTTTTCGGAAATGGCGTCTATACGTTCATGGACGGCTTCAATCACTTTTTTGGAATTGGCATCCTTTAGCATCATTACCTGCCCCAAAACCTTTTCCCCCTCGCCATTTCCCGTAATGGCCCCAAAACGGGTGGCACTGCCGAAACCTACCTCTGCTACATCCTTAATATAAATCGGAAGATTGTTCGTTGATTTGACCACTATGTTCCCGATATCCTCAAGCGAAGAAATAAGCCCTTCGCCCCGAATAAAGTAGGCCTGGTTTACCTTTTCGATATAACCACCCCCGGAAATGCTATTATTTTTCTCCAAAGCCGTAAATATATCGGCAGTGGTGACATTCATGGCGTTCAATTTTTGAGTGTTTATAGCCACTTCATATTGCTTTAAATAACCGCCCCAGGTATTTACTTCCACGACCCCCGGAATTCCGGAAAGTTGTCTTCTTACTACCCAATCCTGAATAGTACGCAGGTCCATAATGGAATACTTGTCCTTGTATCCCGGTTTGGTGTCCAGAATATATTGATAAATTTCACCAAGACCGGTGGTAATCGGGCCCATTTGGGGAGTACCAAAACCTTCGGGGATTTTTTCGGATGCGGAGATCAATTTTTCGGAAATCAACTGTCGGGGCAAATATGTCCCCATCTTGTCCTCAAAGACAATGGTGACCACTGAGAGCCCAAATTTTGATACCGAGCGAATTTCAACTACTCCGGGCAGATTGGCCATTTCCAGTTCCACGGGATAGGTTATGAATTGCTCCATATCCTGGGTGGACAAATTCTGGGAAGTGGTGATAACCTGTACCTGATTATTGGTAACATCAGGTACGGCACCTATAGGTATTTGGGTTAAGGAATACAGTCCAAAACCGATAATAAATAATGTAAGCAAAAAAACAATTAATTTGTTCCTTACGCTAAATTGTATAATATTGGATAGCATAATTCATATATAAAATGATTACAAGCTATTGCAAATAGCTTGTTGAATAATAATTTATATCTGTAATGAACTATGCCTTCTTGGGAGGTTGAAAAATATCGGAATTTTCTATTGGGCAATAAGATTCCTGATAAAAAAAGTTTGGAGTGCTATCCGCCACTTGAGGTGTTTTGGGAACCATAAAATCTGTTTCCCCCAGTACAAAGGCTGTAGAAAAATGGGAACAGGTTTGATGATTGAATGGCAATTCTTCGTGATCCTTATGTTCTTCCCTGTGCTCCAAATCGTGCTGGGCTTTAAGTTCCCCATAATGTTTGGATATAAAAACATAGAGGTTATCACCGTATTTCTCTTTGTGGAACTCGGCATGCGTCAAGAAACCGTCCAACTGGGCAACATCTACCATATCCAAATTAAAACTTTGGAACAGCAATAAAATGGACAGTGTTATGGAAAATAATTTGCTCATTTATCTTGTAAAGATATAAAAATAAGTCTTCCTAATAAAAGATGTCGACCAACTTATTGCCTATCCTTATTCAATGACCACCAAAGCTTGGATCAAGGCCTCCTTTTTATGCCTGCTCAATGGAATAACCTGTTGGTTTATTTCTACCGTTGAGCCGTTGAAATTTTCAATTTTTTCCAAATTAACGGTATAGGACTTATGGATCCTAAGAAATTTATCCTTGGGCAATTGTTTGGCAAATGCCTTCATTGTAGACAGAATTAAGGTCTTTTTTTCATAGGAGACTACTTTTACATAATCGCCATAAGCTTCGACCCATAAAATCTCGTTTAGGAATAATTTGGTTTTCTTAAGGTTACTATTAACATATATAAATTCCTGTTCTACCTCTTCTGTATTTTGAAGTTCAAATTTGTTGATTGCCTTTCTAATGGAAACATCAAACCTCCTTTTGTCCAATGGTTTCTGCAAATAATCGGTTACATCATAATCAAATGCCTTCATGGCATAATTGGAACTAGCGGAGACAAGTATGACCTGGGGCTTGTGCTCCATAGAATCCAAAAAATCGAATCCGTTAAAGCCCGGCATTTCAATGTCCAGAAAAATTAAATCAACCGTATTGCTTCCAAGGCCGTTTTTGGCATCTATACCATTGTCGTATTCATTTATTAGATCCAACCTGGAATGTTCCTTTATAATTTTGGCCACTGCACGGCGTTGCACGGTAGAATCGTCTATTAAAATACATTTTAATTTAATGTTCTTCATGGTCGAAATTTAAACTAACTACCATAATGTATTAAAGCCGGCCAATACCGCGGTATGGGATGGCCCAAATTGCCCCACCACCGTTTGGGATAGGGACAATAGCAACTTTAATGCCCAGGGTTAGTGTTTGGCATCTTATAAAAACAAATATACAGCATGTTAAATTAATAATAATAATTCCAGACCGGTATACACTGCCCAGTGCAAAAATAATACGACCTTTGCCCCAAACTGCCCTAGAGGCAGGCCCGATCCAGGGGATCGGAGAATCTTTAGGTTTACGCACGGCCCAATGCCACGAATTTGTTATCTTCCATTTTGTTTTTATGATGACCTTTTAAATACTAATTTTGGCATATGATGAAAAACTACCCCGTACATTTTCTTTTAAGTATTTCCATTATTCTGGGCATTGCCTTTCCTATGGAGCTATTGTGCCAAGAAATAAAGGTGTTTTCAGTAGAAGATTTTGATTTGAACGGACCGGTAAAATCCTGTATGGTGGCGACCGATTATGGCAAGGAAGAATACACCTTTAACGAGGAACGACTTCTTACAAAGGCCGTTACCCGTTTTAGCGATACCGATTATGACATAACGACCTATAAATTGGACGGAGCGGTTTTATTGGAAAAAAGACTGGAAAATTACAGGGACGGTATTTTCGTCAAGAGTACCTCCATTGCCAACTTTTATGAATTGGATACCACAGATGGCAAAAAGATTACCGAAAAAATAATCTCGTACAATAAAGAGTTTTTGGACCAATATGAATACAATTATGGGGAAGATGGCAAGCTATCTACCATTAAGCGCACCAACGATAGTGGTATTGATGAAACTTCCCTTAAATATGAAGTGTACAAGGGTGAGCTTACCAAAACCTATTACTTGAACGATATTATATTAAAATCCATAAGAACCTCCAAAGTAAAGGGGAAAGACAATACGGTCCGTAAATTAATCCTGACCAAGGAATTTCTGGAAGGACTGCCCCAAAAGGCATTGGAGGAGACATATGATAGCAATAATAAACCGATATCCGAAAAAAAATTTGTTTACGACGATGTCCAAAAAACATTTATACCCACAGAAAGCATCTTCTATTCCTACAACGACAAGGGAATGCTTGCTTCATTAAAAACCGTAAAAGGCAATTCGACAACCATCCAGGAATTTATTTACCAATATGATAACCATGAATCCGGTAACTGGATAAAACAGATCGTTACCCCGGACAACACATATAAGACCAGAAAGATCAAATATTATGAAAAACAAGCGGTACAGGAATTGAAACCGTAGATCTTCTTACTGAACCCATTTAAAAAATCAGCGCCACTCCTCCGTTAAAATGCCATAACAGCAGGTATTTCTTTTATACCCATCCAGCAAGTAAACGTTTTTACGCAATATGCCTTCCAGTTTGGCCCCCAATTTTTCAACGGCCTTACGGGAACGAACATTACGTTCATCAATTCTGAATTCAACTTTTTCGAACATCATCCCATTAAAAGCGTAATGGAGCATAAGACCTTTTACATGGCCGTTCAGGCCAGTGCCCTGAAATTCCCTTCCAATCCATGTGGAACCTATTTCAAGAACCTTGTTTTTTTGGTCTATATTCATAAATTGGGTACTTCCTGCATACTTTTTGTTCTTTTTATCATAGATAATGAAGGGCATGCCCAAAAAATCGTTTTCTTTCTCCAGTGCTTTTTTCACATACTTTTTGAGAGCTTCGGGAGTCCCAATATCGGATGGGGAATACTGCAGAAGTTTTTCCTCAACGGCAATAGGCAACAGAAAATGGTAATTGCTTAGGGTCAACGGCGCCAGTTTCACAAAATCGTTTTCCAGAATAGGGGTATAATTTTTCATTCCATTAGATTTAACAAAACATCCTTTTTTATTTCATGTCCGCCTTCAAATTTAATCCATTGGACCCTTCCATTAAACAGGGCATCCATCTTTTTCTTCTCTTTTTCCAAACGGCCCTCGGTTATAAATTCATCCTTATTGCCCAACACCATTTTTATCTTGACATTTCTTGCAAGTAAAAATTTAAAATCCTCCGAAGTTAATTCCTCGGGAATACCTCCTGCATATAAAATCAGCTGATCAAGGTTTATTTTACTCCTCGCCGTCCAACGGGTTGCGATGGATACTCCCTGGGAAAACCCCAATACGATTAGTTGGCAATGGACAGGAATTTTTTCCGAAGCAAACAGCTTATCCATATAATTTAGAACATTCATAGTATCCAAAACCGTGCCTTCCTTTGTAAGCCAACTGGCCCCTACATGCTTAAAGTCTTTGTTTAAGTAATATTTTGAAGGTGCTTGGGGAGCAATAATATAATTTTCATCTTTGGGCAAATCCTCAAAAAACCGAATGAAATACCTGCTCAAAAATCCAATACCATGAAATACGATCCAAACATTCTTGGTCCTTTCATTCAGCCTATTCATAGTACTATAGGTGTTGGAGCTGGTATATGAAATTTGTTTTTCCTCGGATTCCATAAATTTTGGGATAAGGTATGAAGTAATTTAATTGTTGGGTTTCTATTGCTTAATTTTACAAAAAAATAATTCATGAACGAATACAAGGAGAAAATTCTAAAAATTTGCAATGAGTCCAACAAGGGCACCTTAATGGAAACCTTAAAAATAGAATATATTGATGTGGGAGAGAATTATTTGTTGGCCAAAATGCCTGTTACACCTCAGGTACATCAGCCGGATGGAGTACTACATGGTGGGGCTACGGTGGCATTGGCCGAAAGTGTAGGAAGTATGGCTTCCCACATTTTTTTGGATACCAAGGAATTTTTTGTTCGTGGATTGGAAATTTCGGCCAATCACGTCAAGAGTATCAGGGAGGGGGATGTTTACGCTAGGGCAGAGGTGGTGCACAAAGGCCGTACAACACAAATCTGGGATATAAAAGTAACGGATAAGGACGGGAACCTTATTTCAATTTGCAAACTTACCACCATTGCCTTATTAAAAAAATAGTATGTCCCAAGATTTTTTGGATCAGATTAGAGTACAGTTCCACAAGGATTTACCTTTTGTAGCCTACAGAAAACCCAATGAGGCCGAAGTAAAGGTAATTTTTCAAAATGACCGGGAATTACATAAGATAACGGACTATACCGAAAGCGGATTCGTTTTTGCCCCTTTTGATGGGGAAGCTGCGATATTGATAAAAAGGGACAGAACTATTGCCGAAGCCGTTACATTGGGAGCCGGATCTATTGGAAATCGAATCCCCCTCTCCTTTGACCAGGACTCCGATAAAAGTTTTTACCTCCGGTTAATCCAACGGGCCATCAACACCATTGATTCGGGAGCATTAAAAAAGGTAGTTCTTTCCAGGAATATAGAGGTAGCGGTTTCCAAGACAGCTTTTGTAATGTTCAACGATCTACTGATGCACTACCCAAAGGCTTTTTGCTATATCTGGTTCCACCCTATAATTGGTATGTGGCTGGGAGCCACTCCAGAGATATTTTTAGAAACCGATAATAATACGTTTAGGACCATGTCCTTGGCAGGCACCCAATTGTACAGGACCGGTGAAGCACCCATCTGGAAGGAAAAAGAACTGGAAGAACAGGCGATGGTGACCCAATTTATCCATAGCTCCCTAAAAAACAAGGTATCTTCCATAGAAGTATCAGAGGCCATGTCATTTAAGGCGGGAAATCTTTGGCATATAAAAACATCTATTTCGGGGAGTATGGACAAAACCTGCCTAAAAGAAATTATAAATGCCCTTCACCCAACGCCGGCCGTATGTGGGCTGCCTAAAAATGCCGCTAAAGAATTCATTCTGAAAAATGAAGGTTACGAACGACAATTCTATACCGGATTCTTGGGGGAACTAAATTTAAAAGAAGATATAAGAAGGCCTTCAACAAGAAAGAACCAGGAAAACAGAGCTTATAGGACCATAAAGAACAAGACCTCATTATTTGTAAACCTCAGATGTATGCAGCTATTGGGAAATACGGTAAAAGTATATGTTGGTGGAGGTATAACCAATAGGTCGGTTCCTGAAAGGGAATGGCAGGAGACCCTGGATAAAAGTAGTACTATGTTAAATATTATTCTAAAGTAACTACCTCGGGGTCAAGCCTACAAAGGCAGGCCCACCTGAACGGAACGGACAGGCAGGTTTAAATCTCGATTATCGAATAAACCAAAATCGAATGGGTTCAAGAAATACCATAGTTGTAACTTTGCAAAAATGAAATATTCCAATATTCCCACAGCACAGTCCCTTGTTCTACATTGCAGGGCAAGGGGCATCAAAAACATAATTATTTCCCCGGGATCAAGAAATGCCCCCTTGACCATAAGTTTTTCGGAAGATCCGTTTTTTAAGTGTTACAGTATCGTTGACGAGCGCTGCGCTGCATTTTTTGCCCTGGGCATGGCACAGCAACTAAAACAGCCCACTGTAATTTTATGTACCTCGGGCAGCGCATTGTTAAATTATTACCCCGCCATTGCCGAAGCCTTTTACAGCGATGTTCCCATAATTGTCATATCCGCGGATAGGCCATCCTATAAAGTGGATATCGGGGACGGACAAACCATAAGGCAGGAAAATGTTTTTGAGAAACATATCGGTTATTCCGCAAACCTGAAACAGGATGTTAGTCACGCCACCCAAAAAGTTTGGAAATACAGTCCCGATCAATTGGCCAACAGCACGGTAGACCAATCCCAATCCCTGGTACAAAAGTACAATGATAAAGTACTTAACAAGGCGCTAAATATTGCCTTTGCCGACAATACACCCGTGCATATCAATATTCCGTTCGAAGAGCCCTTGTACGAAACGGTAGGGGAACCATCAGTGTTACCACAAATAGAACCTTTGAAGAACCATGTGCAAAAATATCAGGAAGAATGGAAGGACTATGTTCATAATTGGCAAAAAGCCTGTCGAAAATTGGTATTGGTGGGTGTAAATTCCCCAAATACAATAGACCATAGGTATTTGGAAATCCTGGCCAAGGACCCAACGGTTTTGGTAATGACGGAATGCACCTCCAATGTATTCCATCCCAACTTCTTCCCCAGCATAGATAGTATCATAGCCCCCATAGAAAAATCTGCCGACAGGGATGAATTGTTTAGGATGCTACGTCCTGAAATTGTGCTGACCATAGGTGGACTTATAGTTTCCAAAAAAATAAAAGCCTTTTTAAGGGAATACGCCCCATTGATGCATTGGCATGTAAATACCAAAAAAGCCTACAATACTTTTTTTTGTTTAACAAAACACTTTAAAACAAACCCCGATGGGCTATTCAAAAAACTTTTGGCCAACACCGTGGCCCAGGAAGGCAATTATTACAGTTTTTGGGCAAAAAGAAGAATTCATTATAGGTCGAGAAGGGAAAAGTACTTGCAGGAAATACCATTTTCGGACATGTGGGCCTTCCATAAGGCCCTGGGGAACATTCCAAGTAATTATCAATTGCAACTGTCCAACAGTTCTACGGTGAGATATGCCCAGTTATTCGATCTGGAGCCCTCCATCCGTGTTTTCTGTAATAGGGGCACCAGTGGCATAGACGGGAGTACTTCAACGGCCATAGGAGCTTCTATCCAAGATTCCAATCCAACATTACTGCTTACGGGCGATTTAAGTTTTCTCTATGATAGCAATGGTCTGTGGAACAATTACATTAAGCCCAATTTTAGGATAATAGTTATCAATAACGATGGGGGCGGTATTTTCAGGATCTTGCCGGGAAATGAGGATACCGGGAATTTCAATACCTTCTTTGAAACAACACATAAACTTCAGATCCAATCCCTTGCAGAATTGTATAGCTTTGAATTTGAATCCGTTTCAAATAAAACCGACCTTAACAAGGCCTTGGGCAATTTTTATAACGAATCCAAAAAACCGAAAATCTTGGAAATAAAAACCCCAAGATTATTAAATAACAATATTTTGCTCAGTTATTTTGATTTCATATCTTAGAAGGGTATTAAATATTAATCTAACGATTAAGAATAGCAACTATGGGCAAAAGAGACGAATTGATCGAAAAATATGCTGCCGACATCAAGGATAAATTTGGCGAAACCCCAAATATGGATTTATTAACGAAAGTTGCCATAGGATTAGGGCCATCCATTTATAACATGGATGCCTCCAAAGTTTCCGGAACGGATGATAAAGAATTGCAAACGGTCAAAAATAACTTCCTGATAAAAAAACTTGGATTAAAAGATGGCCCCCAATTAGATGAGGCCATTAAAAACGTAACGGATAAATACGGTAGTTCCGTGAAGAGCAAGTACAGGGCCGTAGTTTATTATATGTTGGCCAAACACTTTAAAAAGGAGTCCGTCTATAAATAATAATAGCAACTGTAGTCAATATTATATGAGCCGCCTTTAAAAAGAGCGGCTTTCTTTTATCGGGATTCTTTTTAAACGTATTTTTGCCCAATGATAGCACTAGGAAAATATAATAATTTAGAAATACTTAGGGACACCACAGTGGGTCTCTTTTTGGGCGATGATGAAGGCAATGACGTACTATTGCCCAATAAGTATGTACCGGAGGAATTTGAGATAGGGGACCATTTGGAAGTATTTTGTTATCTGGACCACGAAGAGCGCATTGTGGCCACCACCTTGGTTCCTTTTGTCACCGTAGATCAGTTTCAATTGCTCCAAGTGGCAGAAGTAAACGAATATGGCGCGTTTATGGACTGGGGGCTGGAAAAGCATTTGCTGGTCCCTTTCCGGGAACAGCGCAATAAAATGCAGGAAGGGCAGTGGTACGTGGTATATTGCTATTTGGATGAAAAAACGGATAGGTTGGTCGCTTCCAACAAGTTGGATAAGTTTTTGACCAATGACAATTTAAGCGTGCAAGCATTGGACAAGGTAGACCTTGTGGTTACCAGACAGACCGATTTGGGCTGGGAGGTGATTATCAACAATAAGCACAAAGGACTTATCTACGCCAATGAAATCTTCAAAAAAGTGGCCGTCGGGGATAAGTTGAAAGGGTACATTAAAAATATTAGGCCCGATAACAAGATAGATGTTAGCTTACAACCTATTGGATACCAAAGTTTGGAACCGGCCGCAAATCTCATTTATGAAAAACTTGTTTCCAATGGCGGGGTCTTGAATTTACACGACAAATCCGATCCCGAGGATATAAAAAGAATGTTACAAATGAGCAAGAAGACCTTTAAAAAGGGAATAGGAGCTTTGTACAAAGAACGAAAAATAGAAATTGGACCGGAAAGTATAAAATTGCTATGAACTTTAAATAACAAACTTTAAGTTAATGATGTCCAATTATTTAAGGTATTTAGTTTTAATTATTTGCCGTTTTGCAACAAAATCCATTACTTTTGCAACAAGCGTGTTTAAAAACATAAATAGTCGGTTTATTTTTACTAATTTTAGAACCCATCCCCTAAACAATTTAAGACTATGCCATTCATAGAGGAAAGCGATTTATTGGAATTGCATAAAGATATAGACAAGGCCCAAATTATAAATGAGCGTCTACTGGATCAGATAAAATACAAGAACAAGGAATTAAGGCGCAGTAAGATACAGCGTAATATTTTTGGAAGTATTACCGTGCTTTTTTTAATAGGTACTCTGGCCATTTTCTCCTATAATGCAGGATTTATTAGATCGTCCAACTATGAAAATAGGAACAATATGAACAATAACCTTCTGGTATCCATAGATAGTTTGGAGGTCATAAAGGCAAGAATAGACAATCTTAAGGAGCAGAACGAAGAACTTAGTTTGGTAAAAGAGTTCTATTTGGCCAAAAAGTTTCTGGATAAAGAAAAAATTTATTCCGTACAGGTTAAATCGTTCATAGACAATAATATAACACTTACATCAGAATCCCTTAACAATACCATTTTTGTAAAAACCAATCCTTTTTATTCCTACTCCTTGGGAAATTTTGAAACCTTGGAGGAAGCCAGGTCTTTTAGGTTCCAATTGGTAAAAATGGGCTTTGAGGATGCATTCGTTGCTTCTTACAAAGAAGGAAAACGTTTAGAAATAGAAGATCCCTATTAAATTGCTCAAAGTTAAAGCGTGGATCAATGCGGCCCGTTTGAGGACACTTCCTCTTTCGCTGTCCGGAATAGTGGTGGGTACGGCACTTGGAAGCATGTACGGCCAGTTTAGTTGGGATATTTTTGTGTTTGCACTTTTGACCACGGTCGGATTCCAGGTTACCTCAAATTTTGCCAACGATTATGGTGATGGGGTTAAAGGAACCGATAATGAAAATAGGGTAGGGCCCAAGCGTGCCTTGCAAAGCGGACAATTGTCGCGGCACGAACTTAAAATTGGGATTTTATTTTCAATTTTTTTATGTATCCTTTTAACTGTTGCCCTTTTATTGGTCTCCTTTGGAACAAGGAACCTGCTTTTTACCCTAATTTTTGGAATACTTGGAATACTAAGTATATGGGCGGCCATAAAATATACCGTCGGTTCTTCGGCCTACGGATATAAAGGTTTGGGAGACCTGTTCGTATTTCTCTTTTTTGGCCTGCTAGGCGTAATGGGATCCATGTTCCTTTATACCAAAACACTTTATACAATGGCCATCTTGCCGGCAATGGCAATAGGTCTTTTAAGTACAGGGGTGCTAAATCTTAACAATTTAAGGGACTATGGATCCGACAAGGCTTCCAATAAAAATACCCTGATAGTGAAGATGGGAATTAAAAACGGGAAGATATACCATGCCTTCCTGATCATTATTAGTTTTTTATGTATGTTGGCCTTTACCTATATACAATACCATCATTGGAAAAATACTATCCATTTATTGGCATATGTACCTATATTGATACATCTACAGAAAATGTGGAAACAGAAGAATACGGTGCTGCTGGATCCCGAATTGAAAAAGCTGGCACTAAGTACTTTTTTATTGTCGATTCTGTTTTATTTTAGTTTTAATAATTTTTCGTAATTTTGAGACAATAACCAATCAAACAAAACAGCTTTGGAACAACCAATTAGAATTCTTATTGTAGAGGACAATGTGATTATTGCAGATGATATGCAATCCATGTTGGAAGAGATTGGATACGAAATCGTGGACAATGTTATTGTTTACGAACAGGCAGTTGAGGTATTAAAAAACAAAGAAGTTGACCTGGTATTGATCGACATTATATTGGCCTCCGATAAAACTGGAATAGATTTGGGCAAGCATATCAGGGAAAACTACAATATCCCCTTTATATTCGTAACCTCCAATTCCGATCGGGCCACGGTTGAAAATGCCAAGACCGTTAAACCCAATGGCTATTTGGTAAAACCATTTGAACAACAGGATCTGTATACCTCCATTGAAATTGCGCTATCCAATTTTACTTCCATTAAAATCACTGGGGCATCATCGGAAAGTCAGGAAGAAGAAGATGACAGGCTAATGTCCAACAAAGTATTAAAGGATTCCATTTTCGTTAAAAAACAACATTTGTATTATAGGATCCAATTCGGGGATATACAGTTTATCAAAGCGGATAATGTTTATTTGGAAGTAAATACAGTGGATAAAAAGTTTTTGGTTCGATCTCCCCTAAAAGATTATTTGGAGAAACTGCCCCAACATAAGTTTTACAGGGCACATAAATCCTATATTGTTAATGTGGACCATATTGATGCCATCAACTCCAAGGATATATTGATCAATAATACACTGATTCCTATCTCAAAAGAATTCAAGGAATTTATAATATCGGCAATGAATTCGTAAACAAATCCATTAAGGTGCTTCAGGGCACCTTAATCGTTCTAGAAAATGCGGTATTCAAGAATTTAATTTTAAACTGAAACGGGAATAACTTCAACATCGGTATCCGGATAATAACTCGATTGCACCCACCAGCACCT
>CBFGWQ010000005.1:0-47941 GCA_965652575.1 uncultured Arenibacter sp.
TGGATGTAATCACCAGAAAAATATAAATCGAAAAATGAAAATTAAGAGTAAAGTAGTACTGTTGTTAACCATGGCATTCCATGTAATGGGAGCTGCCCAAAATGTTAAGGGAGAAATTTTGATTCAACCCTATCTACAGGATGCGGAACCCAATTCCATTAAAATTATGTGGGAAACCTCGATGGGTGGGGAAAGTATGGTGGAATGGGGATCAACTCCAAAATTGGGGAAAAGGACCAAAGGTATTGCTTATGACATCAATTTTAGCGAATCCCGTATCCATGAGGTGAAACTGGAAGGGCTACAGCGCTTCACCGAATATTATTACCGTGTAAAAACGGGAAAATTGGTTTCGGACATTTTTCAGTTCAAGACCCCTCCCTTTGCCAGTGACCATGAGTCTTTCAATATTGTAGCTATGAGCGATATGCAAATAGACCACAATAATCCCAATAAGTTTTCCGAGGTCGTCAATGATGGTATCTTGCAATATTTGGAAAAGGAGTTCGGGGGCACGCTTCCCAATAATTTGGCCATGGTAATGATACCTGGCGATTTGGTGGAGAATGGCACCAAATATTACCAGTGGAAAGACCATTTTTTTAATCCTGCCGAAAAATTATTTGCGGAGGTGCCGGTCTATCCCGTATTGGGGAATCACGAAAAGAATTCGGTATTCTACTTTAAATACTTTAGTCTTCCGGAAAACGGCACGCCTGCCTATGCGGAACATTGGTGGTACAAGGACTATGGCAATACCAGGATTATTGGGCTCAATTCCAACGATGGCTATAACAACAGTAGGGATCAGTATGAATGGCTGCAAAAGCTGTTGGACGAAACCGCCAAGAACGAGGAGGTAGATTTTGTTTTTGCGCAATTGCACCATCCCCATAAATCGGAACTTTGGATTCCGGGCGAAGAGGATTTTACAGGAAAGGTGGTAGCCCTGTTGGAAGCCTTTACCACCAAGACCGGGAAGCCGAGCATTCACTTTTTTGGGCATACCCATGGCTATTCCAGGGGGCAGTCCAAGGATCACAAGCATTTATGGATCAACGTTGCCTCAGCAGGCGGGTCCATTGATAATTGGGGAGAATTTGAAGGCAGGGATTACGATGAATTTGCCGTAACCCAGGACGAATATGGTTTTGTGATGGTGGAAGTAGATGGGAGTCAGGAAGACCCTAAGTTCACCGTTAAGAGAATTAGTCAGGGAAACGAGGAGTTGGTACGTAAAAACGAACTTAGGGACAGTCTTGTCATTTATAAAAAAGAAAGAAGGCCCGGGGCGCCCAGTGTTATCTCACCTAATAATGAAACGGTCAATTTTACAGGAACTACCCTAAAAGCAGGCAATTTCAACAGCAGCTTTGGCAATGCTTTCCATGCAGCCTCCCATTGGCAGATTGCGGAGAACAATGACTTTGAAAAAACAATTTTTGATAGCTGGAAACAATATGAAAATTGGTACTACAAGGAAAATAGACAAAAGGACGATGACCTTACCGATGAAAAAACAAAAAGATTAAAACCTGGTACCACCTATTATTGGCGAGTGCGTTACCGGGATCAAAATCTGAATTGGAGCGATTGGTCCCATACGGCCAGTTTTAAGACTACGAATTAAGTATTAACCCGCATTTACGACTATGAAGAATTTTCTTAAAAATCTAGTTTTTGTGCTGTTCTTTGGGTGTTTTGGCGCCATAATCGCACAAGAAAAAGCAACCCCGAATGTAATCCTTATCACTTTGGACGGTTTTAGGTGGCAGGAACTGTTCTCAGGGGCAGATCCTTTATTGGTCGCAAACAGGGATTACGTTGGGGATACTACTGCATTGAAATCCAACTTTTGGAGGGCGACTCCAGAAGAGAGGAGATCGTTGTTAATGCCATTTTTTTGGAACGAAGTGGTTAAAATAGGTCAATTACACGGTAATAGATTTAAGGGGAGTATGGTGAACCTGACCAATACCATGTGGTTTTCCTATCCAGGATATAACGAGATTTTAAGTGGCGAAGCAGATGATATTCGCATTACCAGCAATAAAAAGATAAACAACCCCAATAAAACCATTTTGGAAAGGGTAAATAATTTGCCGGGTTATAGGGGAAAGGTGGCGGCTTTTGGCAGTTGGGACGTATTCCCGTTTATTATTAATGAAGAACGCTCGGGAGTACCTGTCAATGCCGGTTTTGAGCTTGCCGAAGGGAAGGGCTTAACGGATAGGGAAATATTTCTAAATCAGTTGCAACAGCAGATTCCTAGCCCCTGGGGGTCTGTGCGTTTGGATGCGTTTACCCACCATTATGCTTTGGAGCATATGAAAAAGGAACGCCCAAAATTGGTGTATATAGCCTATGGGGAAACCGATGATTTTGCCCATGACGGGGATTATGGGGCCTACCTAAATTCTGCCCATAATACCGATGGATTAATTAAGGAGTTATGGCAGTTTGTACAGCAGGATGATTTTTATAAGGACAACACTACCTTTATTATTACTACAGACCACGGTAGGGGTACCCAACCCTTGGATACCTGGAAGGGTCATGGTAGTAATATAAAAGGAGCGGATCAAGTATGGTTGGTAGCTTTTGGAAAGGGAATAAAGTCCATGGGGGAAATCACTTCCCAAGAGCAACTATATACCGATCAAGTTGCCCCATCGGTAATTCAGGCCCTGAAGGTGGAGCTAAAAGACCATAGTTTTAAGGGGAAACCTATATTACTTAAAAGTAAATAACGTGAGTTTATATTTAATTGTTTAATGGGTTATTTATGATAATTTTGTCCGATCGAGTGCCCGCCCGTAATGAATAGTACGTTCGGGCGGGGATAGATACCCGTTTAAATAGAGTGGACAGTAAACAGTTTTCAGTTGGCAGTAGCAGTGGGGAGGGAGGAAGTTCAAGGTTCAAAGTTCAATGTTGTCCGGTCGAGCCTACCCGTACCCGTTCGGGCGGGCGCAGTCGAGACCTCATTATAAAAGCATTACAGTATTTTGATAGGATATTTTGGCTGTTGTTCATGTAATTTGAAAAGTACTTTTGTATCAATGATGCCTTGAACGGGCATAACAGGTTCACATGATTCCACCCTATATTAAAGGTCTTCCCAAAAAGTACTCCACCAATCATGTATTCAAAAATAACAAATTTAAATGGAGGTCATACATTGTCCTCCGGGCATTCGGAAATTCTTTTTAACGATTAAATGTCAAGTTTTTTGCGCAAAAAACTTGACATTTGTAAAATTTGACTACCTTTGTGGGTAATGACCATTGCAAGAAAAATAGCGAATAAAATAGCTCAATTGCCCCAAGAGAAAACTTTTGGATATGCAGATTTGCCAATTATTCCCGAAGAATATGTAACCGCGGCAAAGGCGTTGGAACGTTTGCAAAAAAAAGGGGTAATAAAAAAGCTTTCAAAGGGGATTTTTTATAAACCCAAGGTGACTGTTTTTGGGGAACTCAAACCAAATGAAGAAGAAATACTCAAGCCATACTTGTTTGAGGACGGTAGACGTATAGCGTATATAACCGGAACATCGTTGTACAACCAGTTGAAATTGACTACCCAAGTACCGGCAATGTATAAAATAGCAAGTGCTGAAAAGCGTATTTATATCAATAGGGGCAGGATCAGGGCAAAGCCCGTAAAAAGCTATGCTCCCGTTACGGATGAAAATTACAGGGTATTGGGTTTTTTGGACGCCCTGAAAGACCTTAACAATATTCCGGATGTGAATAAAAAATCTGCTATTCTTGTTCTATTAAGTTACTTAAAGAAATTGACATCCAAAGAACTGGAGGAATACATTAAATATGCACTTTTATACCCGCCAAGGGTAAGGGCTTTATTGGGGGCGTTGCTGGAAAAGCTTGATAGCACAATCGACGTCAAAAGATTGAAAAATTCACTTAATCCACTTACTATCTACAATTATGATTTGGGAGATACCGCATTGATCACAAAACAAAATTGGAATATCACATGAATCTTCACAGTAATAGAGAACTATTTGTAGATGCGATAACGGCAACGGCCCAACGTATGGACATTTTAGAAATTTATGTGGAAAAGGACTATTGGGTATGCTATGCCCTAAAGCTCATTTATGAAAGTGCCATCAAAGATGAGGCCATATTTAAGGGTGGTACCGCCTTATCAAAGTGTTATTCCTACATTGAGCGTTTTTCCGAGGATATCGATTTGGTGGTTTTACGTAAGGAAGAAGAGACCGGCAACCAACTAAAAGCTAAACTCAAAAAAATCACAACCACCATAACGGACCCGTTTGTTGAAGTGGATATTGACGGAATAACCAATAAAATGGGAATGATAAGAAAAGTGGCGTATGATTATCCAAAAGTCTTTGAGGGCGATTTCGGGCAAGTTAGGGACACTATTATTTTAGAAGCCACTTGGTTGGGTAATTATGAGCCTTATTTAAAGAGTAATGTTAATACGTATATCTACGATATGATGTTGGGTGCCAATCAAATACAGCTAGCCGAGGATTATGGAATGTTACCCTTTGAAGTACTGATATTGGATGTGAAAAGAACGCTTTGTGAAAAGATAATGAGTTTGGTAAGGTTCTCACATACTGAAAACCCCATTGCCGATTTGAATAATAAAATTAGGCATGTGTACGACATTCATCAGTTGTTGAAAGATGAAACGGTTCAGAATTTTTTCAATTCAGAAGATTTTGATGCGATGCTCCTAAAAGTAGCCCATGACGATATACAAAGTTTTAAGAACAATAACGATTGGTTACAGTACCATCCAAAAGAGGCATTGATTTTCAAAAGTCCTAAGGAAACATGGAACCAACTTAAAGACACCTATCAGAATGATTTTAAAATTTTGGTGTACGGGGAGTTGCCCAAAGAAGTGGATGTATTAGAAACAATTACCAAAGTCTTTATCCGATTATTCCAAGTAAAATGGGAGGTCGTATTTTAAGGGCTTTTTCAGATTTGTCTCATTCAAACCAACTTACCGAGGGTTTCAAATAGGGTTCTTTTCACGGTTCAACCCATCCCTGAACAACAACATTTATCTCGTTATTCTCAAAGGTTTTTTTTTAGAGTGGTAAGAATCTATGGTATTTCTTCCAAACGGAAACAGTATGTTTTTACAGCTCGATTTTTCTCTTAGATATGTCTTCTAGATAACTTATGTCTTTTGATTTTAATCTAAAGGCCGACAAAGAAAGTGCCTCTATTTCCTGTTTAAAGCCTTCCAAGGTTTTTGATCCTTGGGTCAAATCCGCAAGAACGGCCATTTTTATATTTTCAAATTGCCCTCTAAGGTTCCCAAATAGTTGTTGGTAATAAGCAATGCCTTCATTTAAATTGTGGGTAAAGGTCAATAGGTATTTTCCTTGCTTCTTATTCATGGATTCCCTGGATTCCTCAATTTTATTTTTGAGATATTCCAGGTAGATGCCAAGTTCCTTGATAAACATATGGGGTCTATCGGTTCTGGAAATTACATTGCCACGTCCGTAAATATGGTCTATCATTTCCTTTAAGGTCATTATTTTGGAATAGTAGGCCATATTGGGTCCCGGGCAGATGGAGACCCCAGGGCCTTCGGTTTTGGTATCCAGGCCGTAAGCCAGTAGGGCCGAAGTACCAAGACCTACACAGGTACATGATTTCTCTGTTATTTTATTGAATTTTTCGGTATATTCCCTTTCGGTTAAACCTTGTTCATCCAACTCCTTAATTTTTATATGTTGGTATTGCCTGGAGGCGGTACAGAGTCCTTTTTCCGAATAGTCCTTGTTCAGGGCCACAAATTTCTTTGGACAGGAACTTCCTGGCCTATCCTTGTCTATATTTTTTTGTTTTTCCAGATCCTTGGTGTTTCCACGAAGGTTATGGAAGGGCACTCCCAATGGGGAGATATCGCTCAGGTACAAATCCTCTTCCTTGGCGGCGACCAATTTTTCCAAGGTAGCCTTGTCTACGGTAGTGGCCTCCGGGACCAATAGAAATGGGGTTCCCCAACCTACAGAATCCACTTCGTAATGGTCTATTAGAAATTGGTGTTCCTCAGCGGTACCAACACCTCCCTGGGCCGTTATTTTTAAGGAAAGATGTTGTTTGGGCACTTCGCGGCCCTTATTGGCAAGTGCGGGAATTAAAATATCGTGGATTTCTTTGATATAGGTCTGCTTGTTGTCCCTGAACTCGGCCAGAATAGGGCCCAGTAAGTACCCGTCGGTAGCAAAGGCATGTCCGCCGCAATTCAGGCCGGATTCTATTCGATACTCCGATACCCAAATTCCTTTCTTGGCCAAAAATTTGCCTTGGATCAGGGCAGACCTGTAATCACTTACCTTTAAGACGATCTTCTTTTTAATATTTCCGTTTTCATCCGGAAAAAAAGTATCAAAATTTTCCAAATAACTATAAAGTCGCGGGTTCATCCCGGCAGAAAGGATAACGGAGGAAATTAATTTGCTATTGGCATATCCGCGCAGGGCTGCATGGGCATCATTGAATTCGGTAGGCAGTTTGTCGTTTTTGGTGTAATTGTCCTTGTCCACTTTGGTCATAATATTGACATCGATGCTGCCCATGGACAGATTCTCCCTTACCCATTTTTTAATTTCTACAGTACTGAAATCATTGGAAGTCAGTTTTTCAAATTCATCCTTTAGATGGGAGGCATTGGGCAGGAGACTTAAATATTCCCTGATTTCCTTTCCCGTATTGTGGACAGAATTAATGAGGGCCTCAATTTTTTTGTGGGCCAAGTCATTGATAAGGTTGAGGTAACTGGTAATTCTTTTGGCCCTGAAATCTTCCAATTTATCCGAAATTTCCTGATAGGGGAGTTCAAATTTTTCACAGTACATTTTCCTTAATTTTTCAATCAGGATGTCATCGACCAAGGAAATGACCGAATCGATACCGAGATGGGAAACTTTCAGGGGTGTATCTATGGTAAACCCGATGCCCATGACCGGGATGTGAAAGTTATGTCTTGTCATTTTATTATTTTTTGTGGCACCTTTCCTATGTCATCACAATAATTGCGCAGAGGGAGTCATCATGAAGGCACTTTCTTTTTGAGGACGGTCCAAATATGAATCGACAAATTTTATACGAAATGGGTTCTTAGAATATGATAATTATCAGGAAATGGATAAAATATGGAACAGGGTCCTAAGGGTTGGAGATACAGTTTTTCTATGGAGGTCCAAGCTTTTATTTTTGATAATGTTAGCTTGAAGTTTAGTTAACTTCCGGACGGGTTATTAAACCGATTTTTGTCTCGAAAAGTTTGAGTTGGTATTAGTTTGAGTTAGTCTAGTTGAAGAGCCGGTGCCATGCACCGGCTTTTTTGTTTATCTAAAAAGAATCAAAAAGGCACCAATGGCCGTCAGAACCAGAATCATTTTACGATAGAACTGTTCTTTTATAATTTTCACCAATCGTACCCCAACTATGATTCCGAGAACAATTCCAGGCACCAATTTTAGATTAATTAACAGGGTTTCCGGGGTGATGGTTTTCCATATAAAAATATGAAAGGGCAGTTTAAAGATGTTTACTATAAAAAACAACCATGCCGCAGTTCCTATAAATTCGTTTTTTGGCAGTCTCATGGCCAAAAAATAAATGTTGGAAAAGGCACCGGCCAAATTGCCTATCATGGTAGTAATCCCCGCCATGGTTCCAATAAAACCGGCAAAGGCCCAATGGGTGGGCACGTTTTTCGATTTTTTTCTGTCCCACCAATACATCATTATTACCGTTCCCAAAATAATAATGGACATGCTGATCTTAAAAGTGGTTTCCGGTAAATCCTTTCCAATGGCCGTCCCAATAAGTACACCCAGGATCATCCAGGGTAAAAATGCAGCTATATACTTCCATTGTGCATGTCTATTGTAATAGATTACGGCAAAGGCATCCCCCAAAACAAGCAGGGGGACGATCAATCCCGTAGACTCCTTGGCCCCGAAGGCCAGTGCCATTAAAGTAACATTGATAATAGCGATCCCCTTAATGCCAGCTTTCGAAATTCCTATTACAAATGCGGCGGTTAGGGCAAGTATCCATGCCGTTACGGTTATATCTGGTGTTGTTAAGAGTATCATATGTGACATTTGGCGAACAAAGGGCAAAAGTATCCCAAAAAAAATTATCTTTAGCTTTCAATACTCAAACCTAAACCAAACTGATGGAATTAAGTACCCTCGATTACAGTTTTATTGTCGTTTTTTTCTCGATCGTTTTATTTATAGGAGTTTATGTCTCCAAAAAATCCGGGGCCAGTTCATCGGAATATTTTCTTTCCGGTAGGACCATGCCTTGGTGGTTGTTGGGTCTTTCCATGGTGGCCACCACCTTTTCTACGGACACGCCCAATCTGGTGACCGATATTGTGCGTACCAACGGAGTTTCCGGAAACTGGGTTTGGTGGGCTTTTCTATTGACCGGTTTATTGACGGTCTTTGTCTATGCCAAACTTTGGAGGAAATCCAATGTCAACACCGATTTGGAATTTTATGAACTTCGCTATGGGGGCAAACCTGCCAGTTTTTTAAGAAAATTCAGGGCGGTTTATTTGGGAGTGATATTTAATGTGATCACCATGTCTGCCGTTACCTTGGCAGCCATTAAGATTGGCGGTATTATGTTGGGTCTGGAACCATGGGTAACCGTAGTGAGCGCAGGTTTGATTACCGTAATTTTTAGTGCCCTGGGCGGATTTAAAGGAGTGGTCTATACCGATTTCCTACTGTTTTTTGTAGCGATGAGCGGTGCCATAGGAGCGGCCTACTATTTGGTGAATATTCCGGAAGTTGGCGGTATAACTGCCCTGATGGCCAATGAACATGTAGCGGATAAACTTGCCATTGTGCCCGACTTTAGCAATACAAATGCTTTAATAACTTTATTTATAATCCCATTGGCAGTACAATGGTGGAGTTCTTGGTATCCAGGGGCGGAGCCTGGCGGTGGCGGTTATATTGCCCAGCGTATGTTGGCCGCCAAAAATGAAAACCATGCCATTGGTGCTACGTTCTTTTTTAATATAATGCATTATGCCCTACGTCCTTGGCCTTGGATTTTGGTGGCCCTGGCATCTTTGGTCGTATACCCGGACATAGCTAGTATCCATGAGGCTTTCCCTAATGTGGCCGTAGATAAACTGGGCCATGATCTGGCCTATTCCGCTATGTTGACCAAATTGCCCAGTGGATTATTGGGATTGGTACTGGCTTCCCTTATTGCGGCATATATGAGTACTATTTCTACCCAATTGAATTGGGGTTCCTCCTATATTGTTTATGACTTTTACAAACAACAGATAAATCCTAATGCTTCCGAGAAAAGATTAGTGGCCGTTGGTAGATTGTCCACGGTGGTATTAATGGTCTTCAGTGCAGTATTGGCCCTGCTTTTGCAGAATGCCCTGCAGTTGTTTGAAGTGTTGCTGGTATTTGGCGCGGGAACCGGACTGATCTTTATTTTAAGGTGGTTCTGGTGGAGGATCAACGCATGGAGCGAGATTACGGCAATGTTTGCCTCGGGAATCATCTCCATTATCTTAAAATTAACGGCGGTAGGCCCTTTCTTATTTGCTGCGGAAACCGGTGTTTTCCCGGATTGGGCGGAATATCCTTTTGTGGTCGTGGTTACTACGATTATTTGGTTGACAGCAACCTATATGACCCAGCCGGAATCCAAACAGGTATTACAGGATTTTTACAAGAAAATTCAACCGGGAGGGCCAGGTTGGTCCAAAGTGATCAGGGAATCGAAAGATGAAAATGTGGAGATTGTGAACACCAAAGAAAAATGGAGCGTTCCCTCCGGTATTACTGCCATGTTGTTGGGGTGTGTATTGATCTATTCCTGTATGTTTGCCACCGGGTATTGGATATATGGAAAGACCGGCAGTGCACTTATCCTAACCGCTGTGGCCGCGGTATCCGGATTCTTATTGGCAAGGGCCTGGAATAAGATGAAAGACCATATCCTGTAGGGGAAGGTGTTATAGTTGGAAAGCAGGAACAAAACTGGCATGAACATACAGAATAGAATAGTATCCGTGGATATCTTTAGGGGACTTACCATTGTCCTCATGATATTGGTAAATACCCCTGGTACCTGGTCCCATGTGTACGCTCCTTTTTTACATGCTTCCTGGCATGGATATACCCCAACCGATCTCGTATTCCCCTTTTTCCTCTTCATAGTGGGCTGTTCCATTGTTTTTTCGTATCAAAATAGGGCAGTGGATTCCAGTACCTATAAAAAAATTACAAAAAGGGCCCTGAAATTAATAGGCCTGGGCCTATTCTTGGGTGCGTTTACCATTTATTTTCCCTTCTTTAAGGATTTTGAGAAAATTCGTTTTCCCGGGGTGTTGCAGCGGATAGGTGTTGTATTCTTTTTTGCCTCGATTTTATTTATCAATTTTAAATGGAAAACCTTGATTGGTATCTGTGCTGTTCTTTTGATAGGGTACTGGCTGCTGATGGGCTATGTGCCTGTCAATGGAATGCCATCTACCTTTGAACGCGCCCCTAACAACTTGGCCAATTATTTGGATGTCCTGGTTTTTGGAAGCCACAGCTATAAGGCAGATTATGACCCTGAGGGCCTATTAAGTACCTTGCCGTCCATAGCCACTGCCTTAATGGGTATTTTTACCGGACTTGTGCTGCGTTCCAAAAAACCGAAAAAGGAATTGTTGCTCTTTGGAATGGGAATTTTAATGTTGCTTGTAGGCCATATCTGGGATTTTGTTTTTCCAATTAACAAGGCGTTATGGAGCAGTAGTTTTGTATTGGTTACCGCAGGATGGGCCAATATACTTTTGGCTTTGATCTATTATCTGTCCGATGTAAGGAAGATCAGGTTCGGTAGTATATTTAAATACGCGGGGGCCAATGCCATAACGGTATATTTTTTATCCAGTTTTATTTCCAAATTGTTTTATTCCATAAAAGTGGACGGGGAGACTTCGGTGCACGGATGGTTGTTCAAGACCATATACGTACACGATTTTATGGCCATGGAAACTTCTTCTTTGCTTTATGGGCTATCCGTAGCGGCGTTCTATGTGCTATTGGCCTATATACTGTATAGGAAAGGGATATTTATTAAGGTATAGTCATAGATTTTTGCGCTGCTGGTACCAAAAATGGTTCTTCGGGAAAGTAAATGGGGTCATTATTGAGATAAATGTTCTAATCGATATACTGTTGAAATCTTTTTTTTATTTCAAGGTAGGCTTCGGGATCAGGCTTTTCTTTGGCGGAGAAATAGATTTTCTCTCCATCTAATTTTGTTATCTGTAGGTAGGGGTGATGGTCCGAGTTTAATATCAATTTGATTTTTTCGCCCGTATCGGTACTAAAATATCCCTTTTTTATGTGCCCAAGTGCAAATCCGTTGATTTTTGAGTCTATCCTGGGCAATTCATTTATGATGTCGACCGCTTTTATTTCGTTCCAATTTAACACTTCCCCATAACTACCTTGAAATTCCATTTTATCCGCAGTAATGATCAAACGATTTTCCTTAAGGCCCATGGCCAGGAGACCAATCACAAGGATTAAGGATCCTAGCAGTACATAAAGACCAATTTTATTCCATTTGTTGCCGGATCCTTTCCAGTATTTGTAGCTTTCCTTCATGAAGTAAATATAGGCGAGAATGGGATATACACCTATAAATATGCCGCTTGCACTTTCCCCAATGGCATAGTGCAATAAAAGGCCAATAACCATAAAGCTAATTCCCAAAAAAAGGTGGAACTTTTTAAAATAGGGGATATAGGATTTTATATCCACGTTTTTTCTTTCTGCCTCACTCATGGTGTTATAGCCGGAAAGAAGATATTTTGAATTGTTTTCCGTTACCAGAAAAGCCATGGCTATAAAAAGGAGGCCAATTCCAATTATTGTATAAAGCATAAGTGCCGGACCTTATAGTGTTGTAGGGTTTAAATTAGCACAATTTTTATAATAATCCGTTACATTTTTAACCTCTAATTTCCAATAACCTGGAAACATACTTGCCTATTACGTCAAATTCCAGATTGACCCGTGTCCCTATGGTGTAGCTTCCAAATCGGGTATGTTCATAGGTGTAGGGAATAATGGCGACACTAAAACTGTTTTTTTGGGAATCCACTACCGTTAAACTGGTTCCGTCTATGGTTATGGACCCTTTTTCTATAGTAACATTATTTTTTGTTGGATCATAACGGAAGGTAAAGAACCAGCTGCCATCCTTTTCTTTAATATCGGTGCATTCCCCTGTTTGGTCTACGTGCCCCTGTACAATATGGCCATCCAATCGGGCTCCCAGTACCATGGCACGCTCCAGGTTTACAAGGTCCCCTTTCTGAAGATCGTTCAAGTTGGTTTTGTCCAGGGTCTCCTCTATGGCGGTTACGGTATATTGATCGGCATCAATTTTAACGACTGTAAGACAAACTCCATTATGCGCAACACTTTGGTCTATTTTTAGTTCCTGGGTAATCTTGGATCTTAAGGTAATATGAAGATTGCCCCCCTCTTTTTCCAATTTTGTTACTTCTGCCAAAGTTTCGATAATCCCAGTAAACATGTGTCGTTTTAATTAAGTAGTTTTGTGCTGTAAATTTAAGGGTTTATTTCATATTGAAGTGGTTTAAACTTTTTGGATTATAGCGAAAATTAGCAATTTTGTGCCCAGTTGAAGGCTTTTTTAAGTTGCATAGCAGGGCTACGGAAGGAAAAAAAGATAGGACGGAGCGTATAAAAATAACCCGGTGGGTTATTTTAGCGAACGGGCCAGCTGGCGTAAGGACGAAAAAGGGCAATTTTTTAGCCAATTTTTAAAGTTTAAACCACTTCACTAAACGAAAGACAAAATGCAGGAAACCGGACTTATAAAATTGGGGATATCCATTGGGGATTTAAATGGGATTGGGTGCGAAGTGGTGCTTAGGACATTTGAGGATTCCCGGATGTTGGATTTCTGCACACCGGTTATTTTTGCATCCAATAAAACGGTCTCCCACCAAAAATCGGAGCTGGGTCTGGAAATAAATTATAATGGCATCCACGATGCTTCCAAGGCAATAGACGGAAAGATAAATGTAGTGAACGTTTGGAAGGAAACCCCTGTTATTAATTTTGGGAAGCCAACCCCTGAAAGTGGAAAATACGCCATAGAGTCGCTCAGGGCAGCAGTGGCGGCCCTGAAGAATAACGCGATAGACGTTTTGGTCACGGCACCGATCAACAAGAACAACATACAGGCAGCGGATTTTAAATTTCCCGGACATACGGATTATCTGGCCCAGGAATTGGAAGGGGAAAGCCTAATGTTTATGGTGACCGATGGGCTAAGGGTTGGGTTGCTTACCGATCATGTAGCGGTAAAGGATGTTGCGGCCAGCATTACCCCGCAGTTGATACGCTCTAAAATCACTACTATTTTGAACTCCTTAAAGATGGATTTTGGAATTGGGAAACCTAAAATTGCACTTTTGGGAATTAATCCCCATAGTGGTGATAATGGGGTAATTGGAAAAGAAGATGACGAGGTCCTAAGACCGGTAATCAAAGAAATGTCCGAGAAAGGTCATCTGGTATTTGGACCCTATTCCGCAGATAGCTTTTTTGGGGCTGACAATTATAAAAATTTTGACGCTATTTTGGCCGCCTATCATGACCAGGGGCTTATACCGTTTAAAACCTTATCCTTCGGGAAAGGTGTAAACTTTACCGCAGGACTAGATAAAGTACGCACCTCTCCGGACCACGGAACGGCATATGAAATTGCAGGGAAGGGGATTGCGGACAACAGTTCGTTTAAGGAGGCCGTGTTTATGGCACTACATATATTTAAAAATAGGCAGGAATATAAAGAATTGACAGGGAATCCTTTAAAAAAGCACAAGCTAAAAAGGCAGGGATAGTTTTTCCGTAATATCAATAGGCTATTTCGCATAGTATCATTGAATTAGGCAATTTTATTCGGATTATATTTATTTCTTTCTATTTGTTGGCTTTTTACAAAATAATAGTATCTTTGCACCCGCCTTTATTGCGGCGGGTACGTTAAAACCAGTGCGGATCATGATGCAGCATAAGGAGTTTATTATTCCTTTTTCAGGACTGAAACAGGGAAAACACGAGTTTGGGTACACTATTGAGAATACGTTCTTTGAGTCTTTTGGGTATGATGAGTTCAACGGTGCGGATATTAAATTGGATGTTACCTTGAATAAAATGAGTACCATGATGGAGTTGGAAATGAAGGCACAGGGGACAGTAAATGTTGATTGTGACCTCACCAGCGAACCTTATGATCAAAAAATCAAGGCCGATTTGGAACTGGTTGTTAAGTTTGGTGATGAGTTCAACAACGACAATGATGAAATATTGATTATTCCCCATAGTGAATACCAAATCAATATTGCACAGTATGTTTATGAAATGTTGGTATTGTCGGTACCTCTTAAAAAGGTTCATCCCGGAGTATTGGACGGTACCTTGCAATCAGAGGTGTTGGACAGGCTGGAAGAGCTACAACCAAAAGATACAAAAGAAAACAAAGAAGATATTGATCCCAGATGGGACGCTTTAAAAAAATTATTAACGGATAAATAAGTTTCATAATGGCACATCCTAAAAGAAAAATTTCCAAAACCAGAAGAGACAAGAGAAGAACGCATTACAAGGCGGTAGCTCCTACTGTAGCACAAGATCCAACTACAGGGGAAATGCATTTGTTTCACAGAGCTCATTGGCATGAAGGCAAATTGTACTACCGTGGGGAGGTTTTGATCGACAAAACTGAGGAAGCAGTAGCATAATTTCAGCTAAAACAATATAATTTGGACTCCCACTTCTTAAGAGTGGGAGTTTTTTTATGAAGGCGACGTAAATTTCAAAAACAAGGTATTTTTCAACCTAAAGTCATATAAAATCATTAATTTTCACAAATTTTCAATTGTTTTTGGAGGTTTATTGATAAAAATCAAATTTAGATGAGCAAAACAACAGCTGCAATTACCGCTGTAGGGTCTTATGTGCCAGACTTTGTAATGACGAATAAGATTTTGGAGACCTTGGTAGATACCAATGACGAATGGATTACGACGAGGACGGGCATCAAGGAAAGGAGAATCCTTAAGGGTGAGGGTCTGGGAACATCTTATCTTGCTATAAAAGCTGCGGAGCAACTTTTGGAAAAACGAGAATTGGACCCCAAGGAGATCGAGCTCATTATTGTTGCAACTGCAACTCCGGATATGATGGTTGCCGCAACCGCTGCTTACGTGGCCTCGGAAATCGGGGCAACCAACGCTTTCGCCTATGATCTGCAAGCTGCCTGTTCCAGTTTTTTATATGGTATGTCCACAGCGGCCAGTTATATAGAATCCGGACGATATAAAAAGGTATTGCTTATCGGTGCCGATAAAATGTCCTCTATTATAGACTATACCGATAGAACAACCTGTATAATTTTTGGAGATGGTGCCGGTGCCGCACTTTTTGAGCCAAATAACGAAGGTTTGGGCCTTCAGGACGAATATTTAAGATCGGATGGTGTAGGAAGGAATTTCCTTAAAATGGATGCCGGTGGCTCCTTGCTTCCAGCTTCGGAGGAAACGGTCAGGAATAGACAACATTTTATTTACCAGGATGGGAAATCGGTCTTTAAATTTGCCGTTACCAATATGGCCGATTCCGCGGCCAAGATCATGGAGCGAAATAATTTGACTCATGAAGATGTGGATTGGTTGATACCCCATCAGGCCAACAAAAGAATTATCGATGCCACTTCCAATAGAATGGGATTGGACGATTCCAAGGTAATGATGAACATACAGCGGTACGGAAATACCACTTCCGCAACACTCCCTCTTTTGTTGAGCGACTATGAAAGCCAGCTTAAAAAAGGGGATAATTTGGTTTTTGCAGCCTTTGGTGGGGGTTTCACCTGGGGCTCCATATATTTAAAATGGGCATATAATTCATAAATCTGAAGTAACCTATAAACTAATACGAACTCTATGGATATTAAAGAAATTCAAAGCTTAATTAAATTTGTAGCCAAATCTGGGGCTAGTGAAGTAAAATTGGAGATGGAAGATATAAAGATCACCATCCGGACAGGGGCAGCCGGAAATACGGCAGAACCAACCTATGTGCAACAAATTCCCGTAGGAAACCCTATGCCACCACAACAGATGGCTACAGCCCCTACAACAGCTCCTTCTGTAGAAGTAGAGGTAAAAAAGGAGGCCGATGAAAATTCCAAATACATTACCATAAAATCACCTATAATTGGAACTTTTTATAGAAAACCCTCACCGGACAAACCATCCTTTGTTGAGGTAGGGGATACCATTGGCAAAGGGGATGTGCTTTGCGTTATAGAAGCCATGAAACTATTTAATGATATTGAATCTGAAGTTTCCGGTACCATTGTTAAAGTTCTTGTAGATGATAGTTCACCTGTAGAATTTGATCAGCCTTTATTTTTGGTAGATCCATCATAAGAAGTTTTAAATGCTAAATGTAGGGTGACGCTTTTATACGGTCATTTCGAACCATTTAAAATTTAGGATACAAAATTTAAAATTTCAAAAGATGTTTAAGAAAATACTTATTGCAAATAGGGGGGAAATAGCGCTGCGTATTATTAGGACCTGTAAGGAAATGGGTATAAAAACGGTGGCGGTATATTCCAAAGCGGACGAGGAAAGCCTACATGTGCGTTTTGCGGACGAAGCCGTTTGCATAGGTCCTGCCCCAAGTAGCGAGTCCTATCTAAAGATACCCAATATTATTGCAGCGGCCGAAATCACCAATGCCGATGCCATACATCCGGGATATGGTTTTCTTTCCGAAAACTCCAAGTTTTCCAGAATATGTGCCGAACACGAGATAAAATTTATCGGGGCCACAGGCGAACATATAGATAAAATGGGGGATAAGGCCACCGCCAAGGACACCATGAAGAAGGCAGGTGTACCCTGTGTGCCAGGTTCTGATGGCTTATTGAAGGATGTGGAGGATGCCAAAAAAGTGGCCAAAAAAATGGGCTATCCGGTGATGATCAAAGCTACTGCAGGAGGCGGTGGTAAGGGAATGCGCGCCGTAATGTCCGAAGATAAGATGGAAGATCTTTTCAACAGTGCGGTAAAGGAAGCCACAGCAGCCTTTGGCAATGGTGGCATGTATATGGAAAAGTTGATCGAGGAACCACGTCACATAGAAATTCAGATAGTAGGGGACCAATATGGTAAGGCATGTCACCTTTCGGAAAGGGATTGCTCTATTCAACGTCGCCACCAAAAGTTGACCGAGGAAACGCCTTCACCGTTCATGACCGATAAGTTGAGGGACGATATGGGGAAAGCGGCTGTACGGGCTGCGGAATATATAAAATATGAAGGAGCGGGTACCATAGAATTCCTAGTGGACAAACACCGGAATTTCTATTTTATGGAAATGAATACCAGGATACAGGTAGAACATCCCATAACGGAACAGGTAATAGATTATGACCTTATCAGGGAACAGATTTTGGTTGCCGGCGGGGTGCCGATCTCGGGGAAAAATTATCTTCCGAAGCTGCACTCCATTGAATGTAGGATAAATGCCGAAGATCCGTATAACGGATTTAGGCCCTCTCCGGGAAAGATTACCACCCTACATACCCCTGGCGGGCACGGCATTAGATTGGATACCCATGTGTACAGCGGATATACCATTCCGCCCAATTATGATTCCATGATTGCAAAGTTGATAACAACGGCCCAAACCAGGGAAGAGGCCATTAATAAAATGAAGCGTGCCCTGGACGAGTTTGTTATAGAAGGGATCAAGACCACCATTCCCTTTCACAGACAGCTTATGGACCACCCGGATTACTTGGCGGGGAATTATACTACCAAGTTTATGGAAGACTTTGTAATGGCACCACAACCTGTGGAATAATCGGTTAACATTTAATTATTTCTTGGAAAAGGCAGATTATACAGGGGGTCTATCCCCGTATAATCTGCCTTTTTTAGTACAAAGGATTATGGTACGATCCCTAGACGGTTATTAATTAATAACTTTATTCCATAATTTTCTATTTAAAACACTTCAAAATGCAAAGGACCACTATGAACCTAAGTTATTGGGAATATAAGGCCTGGTTGTCCAATATCGATTATACTATAGTGGGTAGTGGAATTGTGGGTTTAAATTGTGCCCTGTTTTTAAAAAAACAATATCCCAAGGCAAAAATATTGGTTTTGGAAAGAGGCCAACTCCCGCAAGGAGCCAGTACAAAAAATGCGGGATTTGCTTGTTTTGGCAGCATTTCGGAAGTTTTGTCCGATCTAAAAACGCAGTCCGAAGAAGAAGTCCGTCAATTGGTACTAAAGCGTTGGGAAGGGATACAATTGTTAAGGGAGACGCTGGGGGATAAACCAATGGATTATCAAAATAACGGAGGGCATGAAGTTTTTTTAAAGGGGCAGTTAGAACTATATGAGGATTGTCTTGGCAATTTGGATCGGATAAACTCTTTATTAAAACCCGTATTTGGGACAGCCCCTTTTCTAGTACGCCCCAATAGTTTTAATTTTAAAGAGGTTAAGGAAAATTATATAACCAACCCTTTTGAAGGCCAGATAGATACGGGAAAAATGATGAAGGCCCTACTATCTAAAATACAGAAGAGTGGGGTAACCATCATGAATGCCGTTGGTGTGGATAGCTATCAAGAGAATGTGGATCATGTTATTGTAAAGACCGATCGATTCGAATTTAGGACCAACAAACTGTTCATTGCCACCAATGGCTTTGCCTCCCAATTGATCGGGGAAACGGTGAAACCGGCCCGGGCGCAGGTACTGATTACCAAACCCATCCACAATCTTTCCATAAAGGGTACTTTTCACATGGATGAGGGCTACTATTATTTCAGGAATATTGATAGTAGAATATTGCTTGGAGGAGGAAGAAATCTGGATTTTAAGGGAGAGGAAACCAACTCCTTTGGAGAGACCGCTTTAATTCAGGACAAATTGGAAGCGCTTTTGCATACACATATTTTGCCCAATACCCCTTTTGAAATAGACCTAAGGTGGAGCGGTATCATGGGGTTGGGAAATCAGAAGAAACCAATTGTAAAGCAGCTTGCCAATAATGTGTATTGCGGGGTAAGATTGGGCGGTATGGGAATTGCCATTGGTAGTTCGGTAGGGAAGGAATTGGCCAATTTGCTCAATTAGATATTAGGTTGTAACAGCCTATTGTGGTGAAAATTTAATAACAGTATATTCTGAATGGATTTTTCGGTAAAACAACAATTATATGCGTTTTGTAAATCGTTTATAGAAAATAGATTTGTGCGCATCAATAACAATATTGAATCCTTGCAAGAGGCTTTGAACTCTGAAACCAAAAGTAGTGCCGGGGATAAGCACGAAACCGGTAGGGCCATGATTCAATTGGAACGTGAAAAATTGGGAAATCAGTTGGCAGAAGCACAATTGTTACAGGAGTTGTTTAAAAAGATACCGCTCAAAACAGGTTTTTCAAAAGTGGGGTTGGGCAGTGTGGTGTATACGGACCGGCAAAATTATTATATGGGGGTCAGCGCTGGGGAATTGAAGATAGATGGGGTATCCTATTTTGCCATTGCACCCAATACACCCATAGGGAAATTGCTTTTGGGGAAAGTTGTGGGGGACGTAGTTGTTTTTAATTCAAGGAAAATGGAAATACTGCAATTAGGGTAGTACTGTTATTAACGTGAGTTCGACTTAAAAATAATTACAAGACATTGATTTCGTGTAAATTAAAAAATTTCTACTGTCCTCTCGAGACCCAAAAATTTTTATTTTGGGGTAAATATCAAATATGATACAGGTAGAGAGACAGTTAAAGGTTTGAGTTATAAACTGAAGGTTTCCAGATCGTCATTTCGAATGCATATGAGAAACCGAAGGTTCAGCGAAGCTAAATCGAAGGTTCACGAATACCCTAAAATAAATATGACATGAGCTAAATCGCACATCCAGCTCCCGGCCAGTATGTGTGACTTCTCGTCGTCCCGAAAAGGGACTCTGTCGAAGTGACTATCGTTACCAATTCATATCATTCATATTGAGACTCTTAATAAAGACGTCAATGGTAGCCTGCCCGTGCCGTTCAGGCGGGCGGAGTCGAGAGGTTATTTTACCGTAATGCTTTTACAATGAGGTCTCGACTGCGCTCGATCGGACAAAATTATCACAAGTAACACATTAAACAATTAATTATAAATTGAACCAACGTGTTATTAGGTTTGATGGGCTGGATGGGCTTTGGGAGTTTAAAATGGCAGTCATGTGTAAATTAAAAGGGATCAATCCATCTTGGGCTTGCCCCTGTTCAATTTTTTGAGTGCAGCCCTTTTTTTGCCCATTAACCGCTTTTCTATGGCAGATCTAGTGGGTTTGGTCTTTTTTCTTCTTTTTGGGACCACCAAATTGGCTTCAAGGGTTTCTAGGAATTTTTTAATGATCAGTTCTTTGTTTTTGTGCTGGCTCCGGGTTTCCTCGCAATGCATTAAAAGAACGTTATCCTTGCTTAACTTGGAGGACAATTTTTTGAGAAGTCGATTTTTTTCCAGGTCGGTCAAGGCCATGGAGCTTTCAAGGTCAAAGGTCAGTTCAACTTTGGAGGACACCTTGTTTACATGTTGTCCCCCGGCACCACTACTGCGTACCGCTTTAAATTTTAGTTCCTGTATGATACCTTCCCTGTTCAATGGTTTGTTACGGTTTAAGACGTTGACTTATGGTTTCCAGGGCAATATTGAGAAATACCTTTTTGCCAATAGTTAGCGCTTCCTCGGAGAGGAATCTTATTAATAGCTCCCCTGACATGGCTTCAACTAAAAAGTGACTGCCCATAAAATAACATTTTTCTACCGTTACGGGGATTCCTTTTTTGTTCGAAACCCTAAATTCATGGGCATAAACAATAATTTCCCGTTCCAGGTCCCCATAAGATTTTATTATGTTTATTGGGATTAGATTGGCTTCCCCGAACATAGTGGCGATGTACATATTTTTTGGGTGGTTGTACAGTTCCCTTGTGCCGGCATTGGCCATTATTGTCCGGTCCTTGAGAACAATGATCCTATCGGCATAGGGCAAAATGTCCTGATGGTCATGGGTAGCGGTAATACAGCTAATCTCCTCTTTCTTTAAATATTCAAAGAGATTTCTTCTCAGTTGATTCTTTCTAAAATTGTCTATATGTCCGAAGGGTTCATCCAATAAAAGTAATTCCGGTTTTTGTGCCAAAACCCTGGCCAGGGCAACCCTTTGCTGTTGCCCTCCACTAAGCTGCTTTACCTTAGTCCCGGCAAAAGACACCATATCAATCATTTCCAACAATTCCATGGTTCTCGCCTGTAATTCCTCAGGATAGAAAACAGAAAGAAATTGACTTACGTTTTCGGCCACAGTGGTAAAAGGCATCAAATCAAAATTCTGGGAAAGATATTTCATGTAGGATTCACCGGGGACCAGATTAAAATCTGGGCCCATCACCTGTTTTTCTCCCCAAAATACGGTTCCTTGCTGGGGTTGTAAAAGACCGTAAACAATTTTGAGCAAGGTGCTTTTCCCACAACCGCTTTCCCCTACAATTGAAATATGTTCCCCCCTGCCTACCTTAAAGTTGATATCTGTAAGTACCGGCGTTTTATCATAAGCGAAGGAAAGGGAATTGACTTGTAACATTTGCTAAAACTATAATAGTTGCCAGGGATAAAAAAAGTCCATCTCTAATAGAAACGGACTTTAGAACAAAACTATCGATTTTTTTTAACTATTCCTTAAAATCTTTTAAAACACCCTTGTTAGGGAGCTCCTTATAGCCCATATTGAACAGGGTAAATCCGAAAATATCCACATTTTGCCCAATGGTCTTGCTTACAGGAGTTCCGGCACCATGGCCGGCATTCACTTCAATCCGAATTAATGTTGGGTTGTCTCCCTTCTGCTTATCCTGAAGCTCGGCGGCGAACTTAAAACTGTGGGCCGGCACTACCCTGTCATCATGATCGCCTGTGGTGATGAGGGTCGCCGGATATTGCACTCCTTCCCGAACATTGTGTACAGGGGAATAACCCTTGAGATAGCGGAACATTTCCAAATTGTCCTCTGCAGTTCCGTAATCATAAGCCCAACCGGCTCCGGCGGTAAATGTATGGTATCTAAGCATATCCAGTACACCTACGGCGGGCAGGGCCACTTTCATTAAATCCGGTCTTTGGGTCATGGTGGCGCCAACCAAGAGTCCGCCATTGCTCCCTCCCTTTATGGCCAAATAGTCCGAAGAGGTATATTTTTCGGATATTAAATATTCGGCGGCAGCTATAAAATCGTCAAAGACATTCTGTTTTTGGGTTTTGGTACCGGCATCATGCCATTGTTTACCGTATTCGCCACCTCCCCTAAGGTTGGGTACTGCGTAGATACCGCCTTGCTCCAACCATACTGCATTTATAACGTTAAAAGTGGGTGTAAGGCTTATGTTAAAACCCCCATAGCCATATAAAATAGTCGGGTTTTGCCCATTTAACCGCAATCCTTTTTTATGGGTAACCATCATTGGTATTCTGGTTCCGTCCTTGGAAGGATAAAAGACCTGTGTGGATGTGTAATCCTCCGGATCGAAATCTATTTCCGGTTTCCAATATGCGGTGTACTCCCCTGTTTTTACATCCAATTTATAAATAGATTCCGGAGTATTGTAATTGGTGAAAGTGAAATAAAGTTCCGTCTCCTTCTTCTTTCCACCGAAGCCACCGGCACTTCCGGGTCCCGGAAGTACTATTTCTCGTATCATTATGCCCTTGTTGTCATACTGATACACTTTGGAAATGGCATCTACCATGTATTCGGCAAAGAAATAACCTCCGCCGGTACCCACGGAAAGGACGTTTTCTGTTTCCGGAATCAGATCTTTCCAATGTTCGGGGGTAGGATTTTCAGCCTCTACGGTAACAACTTTTTTGTTGGGAGCATTTTTATTGGTCAATATAAATAGTCTGGATCCTATATTGTCTATAATTTGGCTATCGCTTTCCGTGGTATCCAATATAGTTGCCAATTTACTGTCCGGTCGGGTCAGGTCCTTTATGAATAATTTGTTCCCGGAGGTAGAAACAGCGGCCGAAACAATAAGATATCTGTCGTCCTCGGTGACATAGCCCCCAACATACCTGTGTTTTTCCGATGGAATACCGCCAAATACCACCTCATCGGTCTTTTGGGGAGTACCCAGTTTGTGATAGTAAAGTTTATGTTGGTCGGTTTTGGCAGATAGTTCGCTTCCTTCAGGTTTGTCATAACTGGAGTAAAAGAAACCCTCGTTTCCTTTCCAGGAAATACCGCTAAATTTTATATCTACCAGAGTATCCTCCACGATCGATCTATTTTCGGCATTTATCAGGATTACTTTTCGCCAATCGCTTCCACCTTCGGATATGGCATAGGCGGCGATGGAACCATCCCTGGAAAAATTTATGCCGGCCAACGAAGTGGTGGCGTCTTCGGAAAACGAATTGGGATCCAAAAATACTTCTGCCGGTGTTTCATCTCCTTTTTTACGGTACAGGACATTCTGATTTTGCAGGCCATCGTTCTTAAAAAAATAGGTGTACCCGCCTTCTTTGAACGGAGGACCCAACTTTTCAAAATCCCATAATTGTTCCATACGTTTTTTTAGTTCCTTTCTAAATGGAATTTGCTCCAGGTATTTAAAGGTGGTCTCATTCTGTTGCTTTACCCAGTTTTCGGTTTCGGGGCTTCGGTCGTCTTCCAACCAACGGAACGGATCTTGTATTTTTATTCCGAAGTACGTGTCTACGGAATCAACTTTCTTTGTGTTCGGGTATTTCAAAATAAAGGGGTCTTTTTTATGGGTAGTCCCACAGGCCAATAGCAGTATGGCGGCCAGTGGAATCAATATTGATTGTTTCATTATTCTGTGTTCTTAAACCAAATTTAGCATAAAAAAAACCTTTGTAAATAATGGTTACAAAGGTTTTAACATCTTACAAAGGGAGTTATTGCTAAAATGCTATTATACTAGTTGGTTTTGGACCAGATACTCTGCAATTTGTACAGCGTTCGTTGCCGCTCCTTTTCTTAGGTTGTCCGCAACGATCCACATATTCAGGGTGTTGGGTTGGGTTTCGTCCCTTCTAATGCGCCCTACAAACACATCATCCTTACCGTGGGCATAAATCGGCATCGGGTAGGTATTGGTATCGGTATTGTCCTGCACAACGATTCCCGGGGTTTCGCTCAACAACCTTCTAACTTCCGAAAGCTCAAAATCATTTTCAAATTCCACATTTACGGACTCGGAATGCCCTCCGGATGTGGGGATACGAACCGCTGTTGCCGTAACGGAGAATGAATTGTCGCCGAATATTTTTTGAGGTTCTTTGGCCAACTTCATTTCTTCTTTGGTGTATCCATTTTCCAGGAATACGTCACAATGGGGCAATGCATTTTTTCCTATGGGATAAGGATATGCCATTTCTCCCTGTATTCCTGCAATTTCGTTTTCCAATTGCTGAACGGCTTTTACCCCTGTTCCCGAAACCGACTGGTAGGTAGAGACCACTATCCTTTTCATTTTGTATTTCTTATGTAGGGAAGATAGTGCCAATACCATCTGTATGGTGGAACAGTTTGGGTTGGCTATAATCTTGTCCTCCCTGGTCAATGCTGAGGCGTTTATTTCGGGAACCACCAATTTTTTGGTAGGATCCATACGCCAGGCCGAGGAATTGTCTATGACCGTAGTGCCAACAGCGGCAAATTTTGGGGCCCATTCTAGGGAAGTATCCCCTCCGGCCGAAAAAATAGCAACGTCCGGTTTGGCGGCAACCGCAGTTTCCAGCCCAATTAGGGTATATTCTTTGCCCTGGAAACTCAACTTTTTGCCAACAGATCTTTCCGAGGCCACTACCAATAATTCGGTTACGGGAAAGTTACGTTCTGCCAATACTTTTAGCATTACCTCCCCTACCATTCCTGTTGCACCCACTACAGCTACTTTCATTATGATCAATTTAATATTTCAGTGGGCAAATGTACTGATTATAGGATACTAAACAATACATAAAATAGAATATATTAAAAATATAACAAATTGTTATAAAAATAACATTGCTCTAAAAAAGAACCGTCAACTTGGATAGCGGATCCTAGCTGACGGTTTTTGTTGGTTAGTTGGTAGTGTAGCGGTCGTACTTTGTTTTTATATCAAAGCACTTGATGTTTATGAAAAATTATTTTTTTAACAAATCCCTGATCTGGGTCAAAAGCTCCTCTTGACTCGGACCTTTTGGGGCTTCGGGAGCTGCTTCTTTTGGTTTTCTGGTTTTGTTGTACGCCTTAACTATAACGAACAAAACAAATCCAACAATAATTAAGTTAATGACAGAATTTATCCATGCTCCATAACGAATGGCACTAGCGGGCTTTTCTACCGTTCCGTCTGCGGCTAAAACAGCCTCTGAAAGTACTATTTGCATATCGGAGAAATCCACTCCACCTGTAAAATATCCCACGATCGGCATCATGATATCGTTGACAAATCCACTGACGACCAAGCCTGCAGCTCCGGCCATCAATACGGCAACTGCCAAATCGATGACATTGCCGGTCATAATAAAATCCTTAAATTCTTTAAACATAATTAGTGTTTTATTGGGTTAAACCTATCTGCAATTTAACCAAAAAAAAGAATTCACAATGAAATGTTAAATAAAAAAGGACAGTGAATATATTTTTTCTTTTAGATTCTGGTTTTGAACACTTGGGGGCAATTATCCTTTTAAGGTTTTAATCGATATAAATTCTTTTTACCCGTTGCGAAATTCCGGTGAGCAGCTCGTAGGTAATGGTCTTGGCAGAAGAGGCAAGAACTTCGGCACTATGTTCCTTGCCAAAAACAATGACCTCGTCGCCTTCCTTGCAATCAATTCCGGTAATATCGACCATAATCATATCCATACAGACATTTCCAATAATCGGGGCCGGTTTACCATGTATGGAAACCTGTCCATTGCGGTTTCCATATTGTCGGCCTATTCCGTCCGCATGGCCCAAAGGCAGTGTTGCGGTTGCCTTATCGGTATTGGAAACAAAAGCCCTGTTATAACCCACGCTTTCACCGGGCGCTATTTTGTGGATCTGTGATATTATTGTTTTAAGGGTGGCGACGGGAATTAATTTTTCATCTTCTGCAGCTTCGTTTCCATAGCCGTAAAGACCAATGCCGCTTCTTACCATATCATACTGCGCCTTTGGGTAATTGATAATTCCCGAGGTATTCAACATATGCCTTATGGGACTGTATTTTAATCTGGAGATGATATCCACACTTATTTTTTCGAATTGCCGGATCTGGGAAATCGTAAAATCCTTTTCGTCCAAATCTTCGGAAGCGGCCAAATGTGAAAAGAGGGAGCTTATTTTTATAGCATCCATTCCTTTCAATGAAGCTAGAATAAAATCCAAATCCTTTTCCCCAAACCCCAATCGGTTGAGACCGGTGTTGAATTTTAAATGAACGGGATAATCTTTTTGGCCCAGATTTTTGGCCATTTTTATAAAGGAGGTAAAAATAGTACGGGAATATAGGCTGGGTTCCAGATGTTTTTTTATCATCTTGGCAAAACTAACCTCTTGGGGATGTAGTACCAGAATGGGCAATTCAATACCTGCATTCCTTAAGGCCACTCCTTCCGAAGTATAGGCCACCGCCAAATAATCGGCGCCCAGGGATTCCAATTTCCTGGCAATGGCAATGGAATCGCTTCCATAGGCGAAAGCCTTCACCACCCCAAGAAATTTAGTTTTGGGACCGATTTTGGATCTTAAATAATGATAATTGTGTTCCAGTGCCCTAAGGTCTATTTCCAGAACGGTTTCTCCAACCTTAGTCATTCGATTTTTTTTGAGGAGGCAATACCTCCTCCGATGTAACTTCTATAGCGTTCACTTTTTCCTTTAACATAGCTTTGTAGTAAGCGGCCCTACTTAGGGGTTCATATTCTTCCGTTTCTCCCAGAAAGACCAATTTGTTGTTGTTGGCCTTTCTAAAACTGTAATTCGCAAGATTGCCGGTTCGGGTACAAACGGCATGAACTTTTGTGACGTATTCGGCTGTGGCCATCAAAGCCGGCATTGGCCCAAACGGATTGCCCTTGAAATCCATGTCCAATCCTGCCACCACTACCCGGATGCCCTTGTTGGCCAGATCATTGCATACGGTAACAATTTCGTCATCGAAGAATTGTGCTTCATCGATCCCTACCACATCACAATCGTCCGCCAAAAGCCGAATATTGGCAGCGGCCGGAACAGGGGTAGACCTAATTTCATTGGCATCGTGGGAGACCACCATTTCCTCATGGTACCTTTTATCTACCATAGGCTTGAAAATTTCTACTTTCTGCTTGGCAAATTTGGCTCTTTTTAACCTTCGGATCAGTTCCTCGGTCTTGCCAGAGAACATGGAACCGCAGATTACTTCGATCCAACCGAATTGTTCCTTAGGGTTAACAGTATTTTCGAGAAACATTTTGTAATTTTAGACGAAAGTAATTTGTTTTCCGTTTTTTATTTAGGAGGCATAAAATTATTAAAAAAATAATCCTTCCGGTGATAATGTTGGTAAAAGTTGGTAATCTTATTACTGGTGTCGTGTCAATGCTACTGTGTCGTTTAAGTCGCGGTTATTTTTTACCCGGCCCGGGTGAAAAGGAACAAGACTTGGGATGGCCAAAGTAGGGTTGACAGGACACTAGTTCTTAAACTACCTAATTTATTAGCTGAAAGGAATTGCTATATTGGTGCTTTATTTGGGTTCCTAACTAATTTATAAATATATTCAGATGAAAAAGAGACTAAAAGAGGAATTGAGAAAATTATCTACCGAAATAATAACTTCGAGGAATTTAAACGATTATTCTGCCCTATATAAAACAGCCAGGGAACTATATGAAAAGTTGGCAGTTCTTAAATATATTGAGGAAAAATTGAATGAGGTGGAGATAGATGTTTCCAAGAATGCCATTGCCTCAAAATTTGAATCTATGGCCAACTCCGTGTTAAACGCCAATTCTTCGGTACCGGAAAGCAACCCGCACGAAGAGGATATAATTATACCAGGTATAGATACGATAAAGGATATGGTGTCCGAGATGCCCGGAGCCACCACCATTGACGAGGTCTTATCACAATTTACCAACAAACCGGATCTCATCAAAAATGACAAGGATCTATTTATGCCCAAGGAGGTGAAAACGGTAAAAGCCGTTGGTACCGCCCAATCTGTAGAAAATAGTACTAAAAAGGTGTTGAAAGTGGATTTAAACGATAGGTTGGCATTTGTAAAGCACCTGTTCAACAATAATATGGAAGATTACAACAGGGTGTTGTCCCAACTGAGCACCATAGACAGTGAAGAAAGATCTATTTCATTTATTACGAATATGGTAAAACCGGATTATAATAATTGGGAGGGCAAAGAAGATTACGAACAAAGGTTTATGAACGTAATTGCCCGCAAATTTGCTTAAGGACTTTAAGGGAAATAGTTCTTTGTTGTTTTTATTAATTATGCCGCTTTCCAACTACCATAATGCCAAAAGCCGTTGTTTAACAGAATAAATGGGAAAATTATATATAGTACCTACCCCAATAGGTAACTTGGAGGATATTACTTTGCGCGCAATACGGGTGCTAAAGGAGGTAGACCTTATTTTAGCGGAAGATACCCGTAACAGCGGAAAATTACTGCAACATTACAACATTGATACGCCCATGCAAAGTCACCATATGCACAACGAGCATAGAACGGTGGAGGGGGTGGTAAGGCGATTGCAATCCGGGGAGAATGTGGCATTGATATCCGATGCAGGGACCCCAGCCATTTCGGATCCCGGTTTTTTGCTTACCCGTGCCTGTGTAGAAAATAATATAGAAGTAGACTGCCTACCAGGGGCTACCGCTTTTGTACCTGCTTTGGTAAATAGCGGTCTGCCAAATGATAAATTTGTTTTTGAAGGCTTCCTGCCAGTAAAAAAGGGGAGACAGACCAGATTGACCTTATTGGCAGAAGAGACCAGAACCATAATATTTTACGAATCGCCCCATAAGTTGGTCAAGACCTTGTCCCATTTTCAAACCTATTTTGGTCCGGATAGATTGGTTTCCGTTTCACGGGAGTTGTCCAAAATGTATGAGGAGACTATAAGGGGAACGGTACAGGAGGTCTTGCAACATTATACGGACCACCCCCCCAAAGGAGAGATCGTTATTGTAGTGGCAGGAAGTAAATAATGGAACGGTTATTATCGGAAATAAGAAGTTGTCAAGTATGTAAGTCGCACTTGCCCCTGGGACCAAGACCCGTGGTTGCGGCACATCCCAATGCCAAAATTGTTGTTATTGGGCAGGCGCCCGGCACTAAGGTGCACCAAACCGGAATTCCCTGGGACGACCCTAGCGGTAGGGAGTTGAGAAAATGGCTTAACATTCAGGATTCCGTTTTTTATGATGAAAGCAAAATAGCGCTTATGCCTATGGGCTTTTGCTATCCCGGCCGTGGTAAAGGCGGGGATTTGCCCCCTAGACCGGAATGTGCCCCCTTATGGCACAATGCATTGCTGACAAGTATGCCAAGTCTGGAACTAATTATTCTCATTGGTACCTATTCCCAACAATATTACCTTGGAAAGACCGCCAAGGGCACCTTGACAGAAACTGTAAAAAGCTATCGGCAATTTTTACCAAAATATTTTCCATTGCCACATCCTTCTCCCAGGAATAGGTTTTGGCAATCCAAAAATCCGTGGTTTGGGCAGGAAGTGGTACCTGTGCTGCGTGAAAGGGTAGCCTTTGTTCTTGACTGATCATCTTGGAGGATACATTTTTATCTGGTTAAAGGGCAAAGCCTTGCCTTTGCCGGCAGGTATGTAATTTCATGGCATATAGTTTAGTTGTCCAGAGTCTTTCACTCCAGAAAGCTGTTCCAAAAGTATTTCAACCTATAATTGGGGTGTTTGTCTAAAACCTTTTTTAGGCCACTGCTTTTGATTTACTTTTGGGGGACCATAGCATAAGTAGGTTAAGTTCATGGTAAGATTTGGGGAAAAAAGGCGGAGCTCAGCTTCGCCTTTTTTATTACTGAATATCAGTATTTTAACCAATTTTTAGTTCCTTTTAACGATAATTGTGGATCATCATTAAAAAATAGCGTGGATAAAAAGTCATAATTATTTTTGTTATTTCTCACAATACCAGTATTTTAGTATCGCCATAGCATAAGTAGGTTAAGTTTATGGTAAGATTTGGGACGAAAAGGGTGGAGACTTCTCCATCCTTTTCTATTTTTTGGATATAAAAAAGTCCGCCCGTCAATTTTTTGACGGGCGGACTTTATGAACCCAAGACGGGTTCCGGTTAAATCCATGGACTGTCTTAAAAAACAACCGAAAATTATCCTTAAATTCAATGGAAGCCTTTGCTTATATGATCAAGGATTTCCGAAGCCCCGATAAAAGGTAACCTTAATTATTTGTTTGCTTTGTAGGAAGCGGCTACTTTATCCCAATTTACTACATTAAAAAATGCGTTGATGTAGTCCGGCCTTCTATTCTGATAATTTAGGTAATAGGCATGCTCCCATACGTCCAAGCCTAAAATTGGAAAGCCGTCACATCCTGTTCCCGGCATAATAGGATTGTCCTGGTTTGGAGTGGAGCATATTTCCAGTTTTCCTCCTTTTTGCACACATAACCAGGCCCAACCGGAGCCGAATCTTGTTGCTGCCGCTTTGGAAAAGGCATCCTTAAAGGATTCGAAAGAACCAAAAGCCGATGTAATGGCATCGGCAAGTTCCCCTGAAGGTGCTCCACCACCATTTGGAGACATTATCTCCCAAAACAAAGAGTGGTTAAAGAATCCTCCTCCGTTGTTTCTTACAGCGGCATTGGACATATCCAGATTGGTAAGGATATCCAGAATGGATTTTTTTGCCAAATCCGTTCCTTCAATGGCGTTATTTAAATTGGTAGTATACCCATTGTGATGCTTGGTGTGGTGTATTTCCATGGTCCTGGCATCAATATGTGGTTCCAAAGCGTCATACGCATAAGGTAATTTAGGTAATTCAAAAGCCATAATGTTTATGTTTTTTATGTTAAAAAATGTTGTTTCCCAAAATTACGGTTTTATGCCATAAATTCAACTAATATTTTGTTAAGAACTCTTTAATATTGCTTATTTTGCAGCTAAAATACCGTGAAGGACGCCCCTTACAAAATATATAATGCCTCTGCTGGGTCCGGCAAGACCTATACACTTGCAAAAGAGTATTTAAAAATTATCCTTTCTTCGGATTTTAATAGGAACTATCGCAGTATTCTGGCCATTACGTTTACCAATAAGGCCGTCAACGAAATGAAACAGCGAATCCTGGGCAGTTTATTTGCCTTTGGTAAAATATCCGATGAAAACAATGTTCCTTCCATGCTGGCAGATATATCCCATGAATTGGGGGTCGATATAGAAACGTTGCGTAATAGATCCAAAAAAGTGCTGAAGGAAATTTTGCACAATTATGCATTTTTTGATGTTTCCACCATTGATAAATTTACCCATAGGCTCATAAGGACCTTTGCGAAAGACCTAAAATTGCCCCAAAATTTTGAAGTGGTATTGGACACCAAATTACTGCTGGATGAGGCTATTGCCAAACTGATCAATAAGGCGGGTGCCGATAAACAATTGACCAAGGTGTTGATAGACTTTGCCCTGGAAAAAATTGACGGCGACAAAAGTTGGGACATCGCTTTGGACCTGCAAAAGATCGGGATTTTATTGTTCAATGAAAATCAGGCGCCCCACCTTAAAAAGCTTGAGGACAAGGATATCGATGATTTTTTGGAATTGAAGAAGGAATTACTACATCAGATACAGTCCCATGAAGCAAAGATACTCGCCCTGGCCACCGAAATCCTTGCCATAATAGAGGAAAACCATTTGGAATTCAATAATTTTAAATCCGGTTACTTTCCAAAGTTTATTGCCAAAATTGCCTCTGGAGATCTAAGTATGGATTTTGATGCCGGTTGGAAACAAAATTTTGAAACGGAACCCCTATACACCAAGACCTGTCCCCAAGGAATTAAAGATATCCTGGACAGATTGCACCCTAGGTTTATTGGTCTCTTCAATGGGATTAAGGAACACCATAGTGCTTTGTCCTTGGTTAGGAACGGGTACAACAATATAGTGCCCCTTACCGTTCTAAGCACTATCCAACATGAAATAAAGACCTTGGAACGCGAGCGGGACCTTTTGCCCATCTCCTCTTTCAACAGTATTATTTCCAAAGAAATAAAAGATCAGCCGGCCCCTTTTATATATGAACGTATAGGGGAAAAGTACCGCCATTATTTTGTGGATGAATTTCAGGACACCTCCGAAATGCAATGGAACAACCTTATACCTCTAATTGGCAATGCATTGGAGAGTTTGGACGATCAGGGAAATATAGGTTCCCTGCTTTTGGTGGGCGATGCCAAACAGGCCATATACCGTTGGCGGGGAGGCAAGGCGGAACAGTTCCTGAACCTTATCGATCTCAAGGAAAATCCGTTTGTGTTTCCACCATATACGGCAAATCTTCCTGCAAATTACAGGAGTCATGAGGAGGTTATAAAATTTAACAACGACTTTTTTACGGTTACCAGTCCCTTTTTGACGAATACGGTATACAACAAGTTGTTTGTGGAAGGCAATAGTCAAAGTTACAACAATAAAAAAGGAGGTTTGGTGCAACTTTCCTTTATTGATGTCGAGGAATCCCATGAAGAAGATGTGGAATACTGCAATTTGGTATTGAAAACCTTGGAAGAGGTTTTACAAAAGAAGTATTCCCTAAAGGATGTTTGTATCCTTACCCGTAAGAAGAAGCACGGTATCCTGTTGGCAGATTTTCTAATGCATAACAATATCCCCATTATTTCATCGGAAACATTGTTGTTGAACAGTAATCCCAAGGTAAGGTTCCTGGTCAATTTATTGCATTATAGCCTTCAGCCCAAGGAAATGGAAAGGTGTTATGAAATACTGGGTTTTCTTTCCGGGGATCTTGAAAATAGGCATCAATTTATACATGCCAATATGAATAACGTGTCCCGGCTACTAATAGGGACTTATGGCTTTAATGTGGATATTATTGGAGAGTCTTCGGTTTATGATGGTCTGGAATATGCCATAAAAAAGTTTGGATTGGCAGACACTCCGGATGCCTATATCACCTATTTCCTGGATGTGGTTTTGGAGGTGGAACAAAAGGAAGGGGCAAGCACCCAGGTCTTTTTGGCCTATTGGGACAAGAAAAAGGAGAGTTTAAGCATTACTGCCCCGGAGAATGTGGATGCCGTTCAAATAATGACCGTACATAAATCCAAGGGGTTGGAGTTTCCCATTGTAATCTTTCCCTATGCCAATACCTATATATATGAAGAAAGGGATGCCAAATTATGGCTGCCTGTAAACCCTGTTTCCTTTAAGGGATTTGAGGAAATTTTGATTAACAAGAAGCAGGAAGTGGTAGGTTATGGTCCCCTTGCGGAAGAAATTTATAAGGCCGAACAGCATAAATTGGAATTGGATGCCTTTAACCTGCTGTACGTGGCCTTGACAAGGGCCGTTAAAGGACTCTATGTTATTTCCAAAAAAGATCTTACCCAAAAGGGAGAGCACAAGCCCAATTATTATTCCGGATTATTCATTCACTATTTAAAGGAAAAGCAGCTTTGGGATGAGGCCAGGAACTGTTATCGGTTCGGAAGTCTTGAAATGCAGGTCGGTCCCTCTGACCAAGGGGGGCAACAGGAAAGGATAACCCATTTGTACACGTATAAAGAGCGGCCCGGGTTTAGGATACTGACCAAGGCCGGTGCCCTTTGGGACACGCAGAGGGGAACCGCACTCAGCAAGGGAAATTTGCTCCATTATGCGATGGGGCTAATAGAGACCCATGATGATATTGACAGCGCTATTGACATGTTGGTTAGAAATGGCGATATTTCGCATGACGATATCCTAGGGATGAAGCAAAGGATAAAAGCCATTGTAGACCATCCAAAATTGTACAGGTACTTCCTAAATGGAAACCTAATAAAAAAGGAACAGGATATCCTGACCAAAAATGGTAAAGTACTTCGCCCGGACAGGTTGGTCATTAAGGATAACAGGGCAACCATTATAGATTATAAGACAGGGAAAAGGAATCCGGACTATCATGAGCAGATCTATTCCTATGCAGATGCACTGGAAGCAATGGGGTATGAAATTGAAAACAAAATCCTTGTTTATATCAATGGGGATATTACACCAGATTTTATATAGAATATTGATCTTTATAGAGTTAATCTAAATCTATTGTCATTAAATAGGACCTATAGTTTGTCTTTTCCCCGCCCCTTGGTACTGATATTTAACTAGAAAAAGACTTCAACCGGACACATAATTCTTAATTTTCGCTTGAATTTGACAACTAAATGCGAGCTTAATGCAGGAAGTGGCCTACAAGGATTTATGGGCAATGTCTTTATGGGCCCAGGTTGTACAAAAACCGGTTTTTTCAAATGAGGACGGCATCAATTATCGTTCAAATGGGTCTTTTTTGCCATGAAATACGTTAAAAAAATTAAGAGAATGATTTTGTTAATAATTTTTAACAACTTACATTTGCAGCTAATAAACACTTAAACTTAAAAAATTGAACATGAAACATCTTAGCAAATTATTGGTTGTTGCCTTACTTATTGTAGGTTTTAACAACGTACAAGCGCAAGACGAGAATAACCCTTGGCAAGTAAGTTTCGGAGCTAACGCGATCGACGTGTATCCTACAGGTGATAGCGATGCTCTTATGAACCACGGGTTCATGGCCGGAGAATTAGGCGATGAATTCTTTAATGCAACAGATCACTGGAACATACTTCCATCAATTTCCTATGTTGGAGTTTCCAAGTACGTAGGTAGCGGCTTCTCTATTGGGGCAAGAGGTTCATTGAACCGTATTGACAAATTAGGGGATACCAGTGTTGACGATTTGTCGCACTATGCAGTTGATGGTACAATAAAATATAATTTCTTACAAAATACAGTACTTGACCCATTCATCGAAATTGGTGGGGGTTATACTTGGATAGACGAAATTGGTGCCGGTACCGTAAATGGTGGTATTGGACTTAATGTTTGGTTTACCGAGAACATTGGTCTTACATTACAGTCTAGCTACAAGCATGCTTTTGAAGACTATTTGGCCAAACATTTCCAACATATGGCCGGTATTGCTATCAAATTTGGTGGTACTGATACTGATGGTGACGGAATCTACGATAAGGATGATGCCTGTCCCGAGGTTGCCGGTTTGGAGATCTTCAACGGATGTCCGGATGCCGACGGCGATGGTATAGAAGACAGCAAAGATGCTTGTCCTAACGAAGCTGGTTCCAAAGAAATGAACGGATGTCCGGATGCTGACGGTGACGGTGTTGCCGATAAGGATGATGCTTGTCCAAACGAAGCTGGTCTTGCTGCTTTGAACGGATGTCCGGATGCCGACGGTGACGGTGTTGCCGATAAGGATGACGCTTGTCCAAACGAAGCTGGTCCTTCCGCCAACAAAGGATGTCCTTACCAAGATAAAGATGGTGACGGTGTATTGGATAAAGATGATAAATGTCCAGATGTTGCCGGAACTGTGGCTAACCAAGGTTGTCCTGAAGTTACCGAAGAAGTTCAGAAGCAATTGAACGACTATGCAAGAACAATCTTGTTCGATACCGGTAAATCTTCCATCAAAGCTGAGTCTACCTCTGTAATGGTCGATATTATCACTATCCTTAAAGAGTATCCTACTGCTAAATTTACTGTGGAAGGTCATACTGACAGTGTAGGTAGTAACTCCTTGAACCAAAAATTATCCGAGTCAAGAGCACTATCCGTTAAAACTTTCTTGGTAGAAAAAGGTATTGAAGAGTTTAGGTTGTCTGCCGTAGGTTATGGTGAGGATAAGCCTATCGCTACCAACAATACTTCTAAAGGTAGGGCACAAAACAGAAGGGTTGAAATTAACTTGGTAAAATAATTTCCAATTTGTTTTAAAACCATAATAAGGGCCCCGCAATCGCGGGGCTTTTTTTTGTCCCTGTTTTAAACGGGCATGGAAAAAATAATCCATGGCCATAAAAAATTGTATTTTTCAACGGTATGCCCTCGTTCTATTTTTTATAATTAAATTACCCCATAATTGCAGATAACCAAATTGCTGAAGGGCCACTATAATAACAGGTAGTCTGCCCAAGAACTTAATATAAAACATAATCAGTTGAAAAGTTTTCTCCAACAGGTAGTTGATGATCTATTAAAGGACTATAACTCCCTGGACGACCTCATCTTAATATTGCCCAGTAAACGGGCGGGGACTATTTTAAGGACAACATTGGCCAATACCGCCGAGAAAACTATTTTTTCGCCAAAAATATACAGTATTGAAAGCTTTGTAGAACAAATATCCAAGCTGCAGACGGCTTCCAATATGGAGCAACTTTTTACCCTTTATGAAGCCTATGCGTCTATGGAGTATAGAGAAAAGGATAACTTTTACACCTTTTCCAAATGGGGGCAGACCTTGTTGCAGGATTTTAATGAAATAGATAGATACCTAATAGATACCAAAGACATATTTTCCTACCTGGCCGATATCCAGGAAATAAACCATTGGTCATTACAGAAGGAAAAATCCGAGTTGGTAACGAATTACATTAAATTTTGGAATAACCTTGAACCGCTCTATAACACTTTCAACAATTTGCTAACAGCCCAAAAATTAGGACATCAGGGACTAATTTATCGTACGGCCTGTGAAAGGTTGAAGGATTATTTGGATATAAACAAAACCAAGACGCATATATTCATTGGCTTTAATGCCTTAAATACGGCCGAATCTTACATTATTCAGGAGATACTTGCCAAAACCAAAGCGGATATTTTTTGGGATGGGGATACCTATTTTGTTGAGGATCCCATTCATGATGCAGGCTACTTTTTTAGACAACATTTAAATACCTGGCCATGGCTAAAAGGGAAGGCCCTAAAGGGTGTGGAAAGCAACTATTTATCCCATAAGAATATTAAAATAATAGGTGTCCCAAAAAATGTTTCCCAAGCAAAGTACGTAGGAAACCTTTTATTGCAACTAAACGTAGAGGATAATACTATTCTTAAAAACACGGCTATAATTCTGGGCGATGAAACCTTGTTGAACCCGCTTTTAAATTCTATCCCTTCCGAGTTGGATGCGGTGAACATCACAATGGGATATCCATTAAAGAATACTCCTTTGGCCAGTTTATTTTCGCAATATTTTTCCATACATATAAAAAAGGATTCCCAGGGCTGGTACTTTCAGGATATGTTGGACTTTTTATCACATCCTTACATTCAGATTTTATGTGCCGGAAACCAACAAAATAAGGCCAATCGGATAAGTGAGGCTATCAGGACAAAGAATTGGGCATTTATAAGTTCGGACAATTTAAGGTCCTTAGGGGAAGGAAGCGAAGACTTGCTAAATTTACTTTTTTTTAGCGAGGAAGTTTCGGCAACCACTTTTATAAGTAAATGCCATCAAATTATCCAAATTTTAAGGGAAAGGTTTGTCCTGTCCAAGGATGCCCTGGGATTGGAGTACTTGTATAAGTTTTACTCCCTGTTCAATCAGCTTCGGGACATGGTGGAACAATATTCATTTGCCAATGACCTTAAATCCTTGGAAAGCCTTTATTTGGAAATTGTGAGGAACGAAACCTTGGATTTTCAAGGGGAACCCTTGGAAGGATTGCAAATAATGGGAATGCTGGAAAGCAGGGTGCTCGATTTTGAAACCATAATCCTGACTTCCGTTAACGAAGGAATACTCCCCTCCGGCAAGTCCAATAATTCCTTTATCCCCTTCGATCTTAAAAAATATTATAAACTCCCCACCTATAAGGAAAAGGATGCCATTTATACTTATCATTTTTATCACTTATTGCAACGGGCAAAAAACATCTATTTGGTGTACAATACAGAACCCGATGTTCTTGAAGGAGGGGAGAAGAGTAGATTGCTGACCCAAATGCTGACGGATGAAAATAAATTACCGGAAATTACCGAGATCATAGCGGCACCGGAAATTAGTCCTTCCATTAAGGTGGTACAGACCATAGCCAAGGATGCCGGCCTAATGGAAATGATCAAGGCACACGCCGCCAAGGGGTTTTCCCCTACTTCCCTGAGCAATTATATAAGGAATCCAATAGATTTTTACAAGAGAAACCTATTGGGAATAGACGATATCCAGGAGGTGGAGGAGACCGTTGCCAACAATACCTTTGGAACAATTGTCCACGATACCCTGGAGGACCTATATAAGCCGTATTTAAATACGTATTTGGAGGAATCCATGCTTGAGGAAATGAAAAAGCAAGTGAGGCCCCTTGTTATAGGCCACTTTGCAAAAAGCTTCTCCGATGGCGATATTTCCAGGGGAAAAAACCTCATTGCGTATAATGTGGTGGTGAGGTACCTGGAAAATTTTCTAAATCTGGAATTGGCAGAGGTGGGGCAACATCAAATAAAGATATTGGGGATTGAAGAAAAACTACATATGGATATCCATGTCCCTGGGTTGGATTTTCCTGTATCCCTGAAAGGGAAATTGGATCGGATCGATGAAAAAGATGGGGTCATTAGAATTATAGACTATAAAACGGGAAGTGTTACCGGTTCCCAAGTAGAAATTGTAGAATGGGAAGATGTTATTGGGGACTACAACTACAGCAAAGCCTTTCAATTATTGTGTTATGCCCTTATGTTCAATCATATAAAACCGATAACTTCCTTGGAAGCAGGAATAATTTCATTTAAAAATTTAGGCTCCGGGCTGTTGAAATTTGGCCTAAAGGAAAAAAAAGGCAGTAGAATCAAGGATAATTCCATTACCCAGGAGACCATTGCCCAATTTATGGATTATATTAAAATTTTAATTTATGAAATTGGCGACCCCCAAGTCCCCTTTACTGAAAAGGAGGTATAGCCTTATTTTTTATCGGGCCGTGTAGGCCTTACCTCAATCTTGCTGGGCAAGGTCCGTGGGTTCATATTCAGGAGGTCGAGGACCAACTCGCCAATATCTTCAGCTTGTATTTTCCAGGCATCCTCTTTGGAAGGTTCGTGGCCGTTAAAATTAGTGGCAACAGATCCCGGCATTATGGTAGAAACCTTAATGTCATAAGGTCTTAGGTCCAACATGGCAGCCTGGGTAAAACCTACCACCCCAAATTTGGTAGCATTATAGCCCGCTCCGTTGGCAAAGAAATTGGTGCCGGCCAAACTTGCCACGGTAATATAATACCCCTTGGATTTCTTAAGGGCCTCTACAGAAGCTTTTAGGGAGTGGAACACCCCGTTTAGGTTGGTGTTTACCATCTCGTGCCATAGGGTATCGGATATTTGATCTATGGGAGCAAAATGTCCAACCCCTGCATTGGCTACCATCACATCCAATTTTCCCCACTTGTCCAAAATCTTTTTGACCGCTGCTTTTTCGTCCCCAAGTTTTGATACATCCGAGACAACGCCAAGTACCATGTCTTCCGGGCCAAGTTCTTTGGCCGCTTTTTGGGCATTCTCCAATAGTCTGCTACTAATGGCCACTTTCATTCCCGCTTTCAATAATGTGGATGCTATTCCAAATCCTATTCCTTTGGAGCCACCGGTAATATAGGCTACTTTGTTTTTTAGATCATTCATGCTTTTTAGTTTTTAGTGAAATTATAATTATAAGGGCAGAAAATAAAGAAGTAGGCGTTATAGTTTTCTTAAACCCCGATTATTGGGTAAAATACATGTTAACTGATCTGTATCATTTCGAAGGACAATTTTCAATGGTATTTTAGTATTCAAAGCAATCATTGAAACTTCATGAAAGCCATAGCAAAAATGGACAATCTAATTTCTAATAATGACAAGATGATGATTCTTCGTAACCTTAGTCGCATTATGGATATTAGGGTAATAGATCTTGAGGTCGACACAGGAAGGCTTATTTTTCTTTATTATAGCCCAATAGCTTTGGAACAGGTTAAACGAGAACTATGGAGAATTGGTTATCCCATCAGGCATTTTAAATTCCTTTCCCCTTTAAGTCCCCATTTACAAGGGGATGGCAATACTGAAACTGCCTTTGTTTAATGATTCCTTATACTTTAAGATAAAATGGAATGCCCAAAAGTGTGAAAATTGTGTTTTTCCCTGTTCATCATAAAAAATATGGGGCTTAACGATCAATGGATCTTTTCTACCACTCTTTTTAGTTTTTGGCCCACTTCATCCGCAATTTTCATTAAATCTAAATTAATAACCGCTTGCATGGAGGCCATAGGGTTTACAGCTGCAATTTCAACAAGCCCGGATTCCTTCTCCATAACTAATACGTTGCAGGGCAACATGGTGCCAATTTTATCTTCGGCCTGTAAGGCCTTATGTGCAAAGGGGGCGTTGCAGGCACCTAAAACCATATAATTATAGAAATCTACATCCAATTTCTTCTTTAGGGTAGCCTTCATATCTATTTCCGTCAGCACCCCAAAGCCCTCTTCCTGCAATGCCAATTTAGTTTTTTCAATAGCTTGGTCGAAAGGTATATTTCCTATTGTTTTATTAAAATAGTATTCCATAATAAAATTGTTAATGTGCTTCTAAAATAGTAATCAATGTACTATCTGTTAATTCATTTCAATCGGTATATCATGTAGATCAGATTTCCCACTTAAAAATAACATTAAAAAAAGGATTGGGGTATCCAAATACCCCAATCCTTAATTCCCGGGCCGGGGCAACATTTTTGTACTTATCCGATTCCCGAGCAGCAAGCTACCCATGTAACGGCCGGCAAGGGAGTAGGGTAATAAGGTTCATAAAGTTACCTATGCACCGGTTTATGGTCGCTAAGGCATTACTGCTTAGCGACTTTATTTCTTTCAAAGAACGAATGCATTTGTAATAACATTAAATATAGGCCATCTGCCCATGGTGTAAAATGATATATATCAGGTAAATCTATTTTTTCCTACTCCGATTTTTCCTCTTTTTCCTTCTTTTTGAAGTAGCGACGGGTAAGGAAATTATGTTTTAAGGCTTCTGTGACTTCATTGAAATTTTTTACCCCCTCCGTAACGTTTTCCATACCGGCTTCCAGTTGCCTTACCAATACGGTGTCCGTAGCCAAATAGTTAATGGCCCCCTTCCCCGATTTAATATCTTCGATGACCGTATTTAAGTTCATGGACATTTTTTCGATTTCCAGGCTGGAGTTTTTCAGATGGGAAATGATATTTTTCATTTTATCCCCGGTAATGGAATCCTTTAAGAGGACACCCGCCGTACTATTGTCAAAATCGAGCTGTTCTACAATCCGGTTTATCCCTGCGATCATTGTATTGGCCTCATTACTGGTATGTTTCAGATTTGCAATGGTTTGGTGTAGGTCCTTGGCCATTAGGGAATCGTTCAGCAATCTGCCAAAAGTGCCTTTGCCCTGGGTCAACGATCTTGTTACCTTTAGCAGGTCCTGTGTCAACAAAGCCGCATTTTCATTGGTTTGGTTAAGGGTGTTCAGCATATCTTGGGTAGCCACCCGGCTAAAGGATTGTAATTCGTCCCCTGGAACAATGTGGACCGACTTTCCTTCTCCCGGAACAATATTGATGAGCATACTGCCCACCAGACCATCGGAACCAATAGTGGCGATGGCATCTTTTTTAATGTGATCTTTCACTTTTTCCCCTATGATCATATGTACGCGAATGGTGGTATCGTTGATCATTTCAATTTTGTTCACCGTACCTACGTTTATACCTGAGAATCGAACATTATTCCCATTTTGGAGTCCGTTGGCATTCTTAAAGATGGCACTTATGGGAATGGTCTTTTCAAACATATTCTGTCTGTTTCCTATTAGATAGGCCGCTATGACAATTAGTGCCGTACCAAGGGCGACGAATATTCCGAGTTTTAAGTTTTCTAATTTTGTCTTTGCCATGATATTATTTTTTAAAAAATGCATCCACTTTTGGATCGATGGATTGGGATAATTGTGAATAGGTGCCTTCGGCATAATTTATACCGTCTATCAAGAGTATCATCCGTTCGGAAATTACGCGGGCGCAATCCACATCATGGGTTATGATCAGTGAAGATGTGCCGTATTTTTTTTGTATGGAACGCATAAGTTCTATGATCTCCTTGGAGGTAATGGGATCCAGGCCACTGGTAGGCTCGTCATAGAGGATTACCTTTGGTTTCAGGATCAGGGTACGTGCCAGGGCTACCCTTCTTTTCATACCCCCGGACAATTCTTCCGGCATTAGATCCATAGTATGGGCCAAGCCAACATTTTCAAGGGCTTCCCGTACCAGCGGTTCGGTATCCGTAACCACCCCCAATTTTTCCTTGTGCCTGCGCATGGGAAATTCCAAATTTTCACGTACCGTCATGGAATCGTAAAGTGCGCTGCCCTGAAAAAGAAATCCGATATCCGAACGCAGTTCGTCCAGTGTTTGTTGATCCAAGGAGTTGATTTCCTTGCCCAGAACCTTGACCGTTCCGCTATCGGGCTTCTCCAAGCCAACAAGGCATTTGATCATTACGGATTTTCCGGAGCCCGATTTCCCCATGACCACTAGGTTTTCCCCTTCCAACAAGGTCATGTTAAATCCGTTCAGGACATGGTTGTCCCCAAAACTTTTATAAAGGTCTTTAATTTCTATTACCGCCTTTTTGTGTTGGGCAAATTCGTTGGAATTTGTTATTTGGTCCGGGGCTGTCATATTAAAGTTCATAAAAAATATCCGATATAAATACGGCTATAAAATCTATGATAAACAGAAGTAAGGATGCCATTACTACTGCGGTATTGGCCGCCACCCCTACACCGGCAGTCCCCTTTTTGGAATAATAGCCTTTATAGCTGCCTACCAATCCTATGGCAAAACCAAAAAAGAACGATTTTATGGTGGCCGGTACCAGGTCGCTAAAGGATAAGGCATCAAAAACCGTATTAAAATAAAGTTGAAAGGAAACATCTCCTTTTAAATTTTCTACCAGTGCCGATCCGTAAAGGGCAACCAAATCCCCGTATATTACTAAAATAGGGAGCATTAAAGTGGTGGCCATTATCCGGGTTATTATTAAATATTTAAAGGGGTTGGTCCCTGAGACTTCCATGGCATCAATTTGTTCCGTAACCCTCATGGAACCCAATTCGGCCCCTATCCCCGATGCAATCCGGCCCGCACAGATCAAGGCCGTAATTACAGGCCCTATTTCCCTTACTATGGATATCCCGACCATGTTGGGCATCCAGGAAACCGCTCCAAACTGTATCAGGGTGGGCCTGGATTGCAAGGTAAGCACCAGGCCAATGATAAAGCCTGTCACCGTTACCAGCGTCAGGGACCTATTCCCCATTTGATAACATTGGCGCATCAGCTCCTTAAACTCGAATGGAGGTTTTAAGACTTCCTTAAAAAATCGGGCGGCAAAATAGGAGAGATCCCCTATCTCTATAAAAAATTCTTTTGTCCCTTTAAATAATGTAGATGTGTTGCCCATACCCATATCCCTTTGTTAGGGACTATTTCATCAAAGATAGCATGAATGAAAAGGGTCTAAAATGAGGAATGTCATGTGGAGGGGTGTGACCATTGTCATTTTAAAATCCTTGGAGACGTATTGGTTTTGATTAAAACAACACCAAATTATACTCCTATGGTTAAATTGAATGTGATCATTTTTCGGGGGTTGGTTTTTTTGATAGTTTCCTGTAAAGTTGACCTGTCCAATTCCAAAGAGAATCCATCCAATTTCATTCCCTTTCCCCGTTCAACAAAAGGGAGTACTGCCAAATAGTGTCCCAAAGCATATAAAGCCCCTGATGGCGTATATTGATCAGGACATTGGGGTGGCCAATTATTTTGATTTTATGGATGGTTTGGTCAAGAAGTATAATTCCTTAGTACCCTATGCTCTGTCCGAACATGTTTAGGTCCGTACCAATCCATTATAGATTTACGTTCAAATAAACCGATATCCTATTTTTAAGTTCTACCTTGTTATTATTTAAATTTTGATCTATGGGCAACATTCCGATCAGGCCCAAGGAATATTGGTTGTAGGTTGCCTCTACGCTAATTTTACCTAGAAATACGTTGCCCTTGGAATTGGCTACCTCCATATTAAATTCTTTATTGGCAGCATAATTCTCCCCGGTAAGGCCCAATTGCGGGGTTAGTGCCAGGGAATTGGAAACAAAGTAGGTTTTAAAAGCATTTATGCCATAGTTCAACTGGTTCCCGAACTGGTAGTCCTTTGGATTTTTGGTTTTGATAGTGTAATTGAGCAGGGTGCTAATGCCCCAATTCCTATAGGTAAACCCATAGTTCATGGCAAGAATATAATCCCAGCTGCCATTGCCCAGTTGAAAGCTTGGGTTTACACTTCCACTATTGTTTGCCCTATCGTATTTTCCTGTTGGGATTTTTATGCCACCACCCAATTGTATATAGTGTTCCGGCTTAATGGATACAATACTATCGGGGGTAACGGCAAGTAGGTTATAAAGACCCAGAATACTTATATCTCCCAATCCTTTGATCTCTTGGGTACCGTTATCCGGCAAGTGCCTATTGTGAAATTGATAGGGGACTATAACATTTAACAAGGCCCTTTTGGTCACTGCAAAATTGCCCCAGGCCTGTATGGTGTTAAAATTTTCTTGGATCCAAGGGGAATCGGCAAAAATACCATCCCTGGACCGGTACTCTTGGCCAATATATCTAAGACCTATAAAATTATTGTTCAGACCGGTGCCATAACCCATACTGCCGCCACTGCTTCCACAGCCACAGGTGTCACAGAAATCATCGTACAAACCCTCAAAGTGGGTGTGTAAAGGACAGTCTATGGGCCAATTATTTTCTGGGATTCCGTTGCCGCTCACTATTTCCGAAAAGAGTCCGACCAATAATAATATTCCGTATTTAATATTCTGCAAAGCGCTTATCGTTGATATAGGTTTCATCTGTCAAAGTAGTTAAAAAAGAGATTAATGCAATTTTTTCCGATGGGGAAAGGGATATCCCTGGAAGGCCTTCCTTTTTTAGAAGGGGATCCAAGGTGGGCGAATCCACAATGCCATCGGTATAGAAATCAAGTACTGCCATTAGGCTTCCAAACCTTCCATCGTGCATATAAGGTGCCGTAAGTTCAACATTGCGGAGACTGGGCACTTTAAATTTATAGCGATCGGACTGGGCACCACTTACTTCCTCCCTCCCTATGTCCATAAGGCTTGGATTGGGCGGTAATCCGTTGTTTCTGAATTGTCCGTCCGAAAAAAGGTCGGAGCTGTGGCAGAAGCCACATTTTGACTGGAAGATGGCCAAACCTTCCAGTTCGGTCTCGGTAAATTGGCCATCAGGTTCTTGGCGTACGTATTTGTCGTATTTGGAATTGGAGGACACCATCATAATCATAAATTGTGAAAGGGCCTTTAAAAAATTTTCATTGTTCACTTCCCCATCTTCAAAAGCATTTTGGAAGAGATTCAGGTATTCCGTATCCGATTTTAATTTGGATATTACATTACTTAATGTTTCTCCCATTTCCACTTCGTTGGTAATCGGAATTATGGGAAATAGATCCAAATGGGAGGTAGCGCCGTCCCAGGTAAATTCTTTCATAAAGGCGGCATTCTGTATGGCCGGGGTATTTCGCGTACCTTCAAGATCGTTTATTCCATGGCTAAATTGATGGCCATGATGGGTAAAGGCCGTTTTCTGTTCATGACAAAAGCCACAGGAGATAAATCCGTTGGCGGAAAGGCGCCCATCGTAAAACAGTTTTTTGCCCAGCTCAAACCCTAATTTTGTAGGGGGGTTATTTTCCATATCGTATAGGGGTGCCGGAAAATTGGAAGGCACCGTAAATTCCAAGGGTTCGTTTATTGTTTGGTATTCTTCGGAATTTTTGGAGCAAGAGGAAAAAACACAGATAACGACACCATATAATAGGACAATTCGTTTCATTTTTTTAAGATTATGGCAATCGGCACTTACAGGGTGCCGATTGCCAATTTGTGGATAATGCTTAGCATGTCTTAGTGTCCGCCTCCGTTATGTATATGGTCTACCACAAACATTTGGGAAGTATTTACCGCTATTTGGGGCGATTTTATTTCATCGACCATAATCACGGATTTTTCCGTTAGTTCAATACTGGTGGTAGCGCCCACCAATATCTTGCTCGCATCTATTTTTAGATGAATGTTGGAGTCTACCCCATCACCTACCCTAACATTCATCGGCAAGGATAAACTAACTTCCTTATAATTGTCCAGACTGGATCCATGGCTTCCCATGTGAATCTTGAAATCAGTGGGCTCGGTAACGGTCTGGGAAGTAAAGGTTCCTTCAAAATTGAGGAATTTATAGCCGGCCTGCCAAGACCACATCATGTTGCTTTCTTCGGCCAATGTTAAAAAATTGCCTTGGCCTTCCGCTCCCTGTAGGTATTTTTCCTGGTCAACACCAATGCCGAATTTAAGGGTGGTATATTCGCCTGCCGGTATTTCGGGCAGGGATACCTCATCGGATTCTTCCTCCTGGTTTATAATGAAATAGCCTTCGTCTTTTGGAAATGTGTATTCTTCACCCTCTTTATTAACCAATCGGAAATTGCTTACTATATAACTAAAACGGGTAACGGTAATGCTCTCCCCATTGGTATTCGCGGCATTGGCCGTTCCCAGAACCAGATCGTTGCCATTGTAACCGTTGTCGAACTTTACGGATATTTCTCCCGAACCGGTAAGTTTATCCGCATCGTCCATATCATCGTTGGAACAGGAAACTATTAAAAAAGAGGAAAGTGCCAGTAAGGCATGTATATATGTTTTCATTTGTATGTTTTTTTAGGTTTAATTACGGACTCCCATTATCTTTATCCAATTGGTAATTAAATGGCTCTTTTAAGCCAGGTTTTCATCATTTTTTCTTCCATAGCCCCCTTGGGCCATTCAAAAATGCCTTTGGCCATAATCAAAATGGACCAATTTTCACCTCACTTAAAAAAGTCGGGATAAGTGCCATACGGATCGGTGTACCCATTCCTTTTCGGAATGGGTACACCGATCAAATCCTGTAATCGAATTTTATAAAATGTTTAAAATAAGGGCGTATTAAAGGGGAAGACCATGGGTCAACCTTTATACACCAAGTATCAAATGGAACTAGACCAGTTCTGGCGGTCGGGAAATGTCGGAAGTTAAAAGTTTGGAAATAAAAACTTGGACTATGCCAAAATTCCTGGGTTGTAATGGGTGGATATTTATTCCGAGGGTTATTTGGGGCAAGGACTCCAAGAAAAGACTCGTTACAGTTTCTGTTTTTGTCTTTTTTTCCCCGAACGGATTTTCTTGGTCTTGTTTGGATTCTTTGGCCAATTGTTTGGCAAGGTAACATTTGCCATCACAATTCAACATGGGTTTATCCCTGTTCTCACAAAGTACGTTCTTGATATAGTTGTAGTTCATAACATATTCGGCAATCGGCCAAAGTGGCTTTACCAGCATTATGAGCCCAACAAATAAGACAACATACTGTTTCATTCCCCAAAAATAGGTTTTATTGTTGTTTTAATATTACATCTTCTTGAAATATTTTAAATG
>CBFGWQ010000006.1:0-46727 GCA_965652575.1 uncultured Arenibacter sp.
TTTGTATTCTGCCCCATCCGGAATTGTGAAAAAGCAAATCCGACCCTGCCTCGCCGGCAGGCAGGCCCGAGGCAGAGCCGTCGGGGAATTATAAAGATTAAATTCAAAATATACATAACAATAAGAGGCAGACCTTATGGTATGCCTCCCGTACTATTGCTAAAACTAACTCAAATAAAAAATATCCAATGTTATGTTAAGTATGTTTTGTAATTGAATTTAGGTCTCTCCCGATAGCTATCGGGATCCTCGACCGGACAATCTATCTTTTCTTCGGAGTCGAGAAATCATTTCACGGTCAACTTAACACTAATACGGTTTTCCCGTACCCTGAAGCAGCCACATTTTGGACCAGGCACTGTTATTGCTAACATCTTCCCCTTTAAATGGGGTTGTTTCCAATTTACTTATAGCGGCCTCGGCATTTTGTGAATTGTTGTCTATTTCATCTATGTGATAATAGAAACGTAAGGGCAACGCGGCACGCTTTGATGAGGGACCTGTTTGAAGATCGGGCAGCCCGGTCCTTCTATAATCGAACCAAGCTTCTGTAGCAGCGGACCAACTGGCGATCCACTTTTGCTCCATGATATCTTCCATTCCCCCATAAGGAGCACCCACTATATAACCATCATACTGGTCCCCAACTCCCCAAGCTTCCATAGACTGTCTAATTCCTTGGTTATAATGGCTCTCAGGACCTCCGCCCGCCCAGCCTTTGAGTGCTGCTTCCGCCAAGATAAAATGGACTTCGGCCGCAGAAAGCAAACGGGCCTTCAATAAGGGGCCACTAGTGGCTTTATAAATATCATTAAGCTGGGAGACATGGGGATTGTACGTACCTTGTGCGGCATCTTCCCTTAAATTAAAGGCCTGTCCAAAAGGAATGGCAGTCGGCAACCCTACATATTCCTTATCGAAATCTACGGGCACGCCCACAATATCCAAATGGTCGTCTACCAATTTTTGGCCCACATATCGTTCCCCATCCCTAATCTCATTCGTATCCTCCGGTTCGCCTACGGCCAAAACCAAAGGCGTTTCAACTTTATTGGCCCATACCCCCAATCTGGGATCATCCAAATCCTGTAAGGCATCTACCAAGGTCTTGGCCATTTTAATCCTAAAATAGGCCCCACTGGAACTATTATCAAATTGGGTATTGGTAGGCCAGGAATCATTTCCCGTATTGCCAACATAGGACATTGCCGCGTCGTCAGCAGCATTTAGGATTAAAGGGTACTGCCCCGGATTGGATGTTATCCTGCCTATGCCATCCGCTGCCAGGCCAGGTTCCTTGGTCGATAAACGCATATAGTACCTAAGGGCCAAAGAATTGGCAAATTTCCTCCATTTGGTAACATCCCCACCATAAAGCACGTCCTGATCGGCCTGAATACTAAAGTATTCGCTCTGGTTCTTGGACAGAAGGGTATTGGCCCTGCCCAAGTCGGCCAAAATCCCCATATAAATATCTTTTTGGTCATCAAAGGCAGCATCAAAAAATTCAGCTCCCTCATCTCCCCTTAAAGCTTCGGAATAAGGAGCATCGCCCCATAAATCCGTAATCATGCCAAACAAATAGGCCTTCATCACCAGCCCAACGCCAATATGGAACTCCAGATTATCGGCTTCCGCCTTTTCGATCAAAGTTTTATTGTTGGTCAACAAGCTGTAATATCCATTCCAACTGTGGGAACGATTGTTCCAATCATAGGCATTGTGCCCACTGGACCAACCATCTTTTTGGGTATGTTGCATTACCCCCGCTATATCCCCAAATCCCAAACCTACCACATTCTTGGCCGTACCTGAGATTACTGTCCCCACCAACAAATTGGGATCCACATTTTCCGAACCAATTTGATTGGGATTTTCGTTCAAATCCTCCAGACCGTGGCAAGAAACCAATACGATAAGTCCCAAAACCAATATGGCCATTTTACTTTTTATCTGATACATCATGATCTTAGTTTTTTATTAAAATGTTATACCAATTTTAAATCCGACCGGAACTACCCAAGGGTCCACATTATAGCGCTCTATCCCTTGCTTAAATTGTGTTCCCCGTTTATCCCTTCCCGATTCTGCCTGAAAGGCCCTTTCCGGATCAACACCAAAAGCCGAATCCTTGGTCCACAACATAATATTACGGCTGTATACGGACAGGCTTATATTGTCCAAGCCGGTTCTATCCAGAAGTTTACTGGGCAAGTTATAACTTAAGGAAACTTCCCTTAACTTAATATAATCTGCTTCGAACATATGTTGGGTTCCAAATTCCCATGGATGTGAGGCTGCAAAAGGAAAGAATATAGTTCCATCTTCCCCTAGGTTCTCACTTTCCAAGATAAAGGTACCGTTCTCATCATGATATCCCAATACTCCTGGATAAAAAGCACCATCATGGACCACACTGCCTCCCCAAGTTTCTGGAAATCCACCTTGTCCGGGAGTACCACCAATGGGGTAAAAATCATCCCCAAAAATCAATTGATCGGCATTGTCCAAAACCCATTGTTTCAATTCGGGACCCGGCTGGGCAATTCCTGGATTCACCAGATTGTCCAATAGTTGTTGACCATACCCATCCTCTACCATATATCTGGAGGTCTGTGACATATATTCCCCGCCTGAACGCCAATCGAAGGTCATGTTCAAAGTAAAATTCTTGTAGGTTAGACTGGACTGAAGTCCCATTACAAAATCGGGATTATAATTCCCTACTTTTACACGTTCCTCCTGTGGAAGGAATTCCCCTTCATCCCCATCTATCAATGGATACCCAAAATAAGGTGAATTGGGATCGGTTACCCTAAGTTTCCTTGGGGAATATATATTTCCTACCAAACCGTCCTCACCCGTAGCCGGATTGGCCACATAGGCTCTGGACACACTCTTGTTTTCGCTCCATAATTCTATATAATCCACCCCTGGGGCCAGGGCAATAACTTTGGATTCATTGGTCGTATAATTTAAATTTAGATCCCAGTTCCAATTTTCCGTTCTAATGGGGGTAATACCCAAGGACAGTTCATAACCCTCACTTTCCAAAACCCCTGCATTAATACTCACGCTATTGTATCCGGAAGATCCCGGAATGGGGATACTGGGTACAATTTGGTTCCTATTTTCCACCGTATAATAGGTACCTTCAAACCGAAATCTATTATTGAACATGGTCAGATCCAATCCCAACTCCTGTGAAGTGGCCTCTTCCGGCTCCAGAGTAGGGGTACTCAAACTCCCGGGAGCCGAATACAATACTGCATTTTCCCATTGACCGGCATTGTTGTAATAGGCCCCCAACTGATAGGGACTGGTATCGTTACCCACTCTTGCCCAACCTCCTCTTAGTTTAAATAGGTCTACTTTGGGAATATCCACTACCTCGCTCAGCAGAAAACTCAAAGAGGCAGATGGATAAAAATAGGATCTATTGTCTACCGGTAGCGTACTGGACCAATCGTTCCTTGCCGTAACATCCAGATACAGCATATCCATAAACCCAAAATTACCTAGGGCATATACACTATTGATCCCCCTTTCACTCATAAAACTGGAATAATTCAGAGTCGTTGGGGCGATATTGGATACGGTAAAAAGATCCGGAACCACTAGTCCGACCCGGGATGCGGCCGAATTATTAAGTCCAGTGTTCTTTTGGTACATCAAGTTCCCGCCCGCGGAAATACTGAAATCGAAAGCTCCCAGATCCTTGGTAAAGGTGGCCAATAGGTCCACGTTGGTTTCCACCCCGTCGGTCTTGGAAATACCATAGGTACCATTGTTCGTTTCCCCGTTGTACCCTGGCGACATTTTGGTTTCCTGGGTCTGATTATAAGTGTTCAAGTTATAACTGCTCCTTATTTTAAAGGAAGGCGAAATATTCCAATCCATCGCCAAATTCCCATAGACCCTATAACGGGAGTAACTATTGTTTACACCATAGGCCAAAAAATACGGATTATTGTAATCCGGGGCCAGGGTCAATACGTCCGTCCCGGGCAGATCATAATCCCTCAACAGGTCCAGATCAATATTGGCCGGAGTGGAATACGCCCATTGCAGGGGATTGGCACCCCTGTTGGAAGCTGGCCGGTTATCGGCAAAACTGTGCACCACATTGACATTGGTACTAAAAATTAATTTGTCGTTCAAGTTAGAGGAGGCCGACAGGGAAAAACTATTCCTGTTAACGTCAGTATTGGGTACCAGGCCAGTATTCTGCATATTGGTCACACCCATTCTGTAATTCATTACCTTGGTACTATTACTGATCTCCAGACTGTTCGTTGTTGTAATTCCGGTCTGCACAAAATTCTTAACGTTATTGGGATAGGATTTCAATTCGGTAGGTATGGGCTGCCCATTGGCATCCAAAGGTGCGTTCCACTGTACCGCAAAATAGCCCTTATCCAATTCCGGACCTCCATTTCCCCCGGTCAGTGCTACATCCGGAAGAAGATAACTCCCTCCTTGCGATTCTGGGGAGAAGGAAAAATAACCGGACGCAAACCTGGTCTGCTGGTCCAAAAACCTATAGGGAACATCAAACACCGTATTGGTGGTAAAGGAAACTTTCATCTTTTCATTGTCCTTGGCCTTTTTGGTAGTGATCAACACCACACCATTACCTGCCCGGGAACCGTACAAGGCCGCAGCACTGGGTCCTTTTAATATACTTACATCCTCAATACTGTTGGGATCCAAATCCGACACCGCATTTCCATAATCCACCCTGTTATCATTACCAAAGCCACCTATATTGTTCAAGGAATTGGATACCGGAACCCCATCTATCACAAATAATGGCTGGTTGTCCGAACTCAGGGATATGGCACCACGAATCACCATACTCACGGAAGAACCCGTACCTCCCGTAGAGTTTAGGGTAACCCCGGCCACTTTTCCGGACAGGGAATTTAAGACGTTTTCCTGGGCTACCCTTGTGAGTTCTTCCCCAGCTACATTTTCCACGGAATAACCCAAGGACTTATCCTCCCTTTTAATACCCAGGGCCGTTACCACCACCTCATCCAAGGCTTGGGCAGCGGGCACCAGGGCAATACTAATTGAAGTTCTTCCATTGACCGCTACTTCCTGCGTCTCAAAACCTAAATAGGAATATACCAATACCCCATTTCCATTGGGCAGGTTTATACTGTAATTGCCATCAAAATCTGCCGATACCCCTTGAGTAGTACCTTGTAATATGATACTTACCCCAGGCAAAGGCATCCCATCTTCAGAGGACGTTACATTCCCAGATACCGTATGCCGTGAGGATTGTGCCATTGCGGCCGTAGTTCCCAAAACCAGTAGCATCAAGAACAATTGCCCTACAATCCGTATGTTGTTTTTTAAATATGTGCTCATAGAATTATATTGTAGTTAGTTATTTTTCTGATTGATTATCCATCTTAAAGACTATTGTACCACCTCAAAGGTCAGTACAAGTGCGTGGGTATTGAGTGGCGCATAATCCGGGGAGGCAGATACAAACATGACCGCCCTCATAGAATTTTCCTTGATTTCCTGAACAATTACCCTTCTTTCGTAATCCATAATTCCAAAAAACATGGTTCCCGAAAAGCTGAGCGCAGTAACTCCATTATAGGTCATAGCCCCACCGGGACCATATACAGACCCAATAGTCAGATCAGCACCTTCTTCATAAGAAAAAGTAGCCTCCTCCTCAGGGGTGTACAAACCTGTACACAGGCCAAAATCCTGATTGGTACTTGGATTTTTAATTCCAGCCCCTCCCGTGGTCAAGAATTGATACACCAAACCACTAAAGGCCGCCCCGTCCTTCAAATCCATGGAATAGCCCCCATCAAAATGAAAGGTATACTCATCCTGATAGACCTCGCCCAAGCCCAATCCTGAACCAAATATGCCGGAAGGAAGTGGTTTTGGCGCTTCTTCATAGGCGGTCAGTTCCGCATCGGCATTGGCAAAATAATCCCCAGACGAATGGACACTGGAAATCCTCCATGTTTTGCCATTTTCCGCCAAAGGCCCGCCGGTAAGCAATACATAAGGTGTGATCTCTATTCCAATTCTCATCTCCTTGGTTATAGTTGTCCCATCCTCGGCAGTAGCCGTCAATTTTGTTTCATAATATCCGGCCGCCGCGTAGTTATGCACAGGATTCTTTTCCGTACTGGTGGTCCCGTCCCCAAAATCCCATGCCCATGAGACAGCATTATTGGTCAACCCCTGGAAAGCTACTTTTCTACCTACCGTACTCTGAAAAATATCGGCAGTAAAAGGAATATCTTCCGTACCGGAACTATCATCCGAGCTACAGGAAGACATGGACAGCAGCATCGAAAATAAAACTCCATACAACAGTATTAGATTCTTTTTAGTCATAAACAACAGTTTTTAGTTAGTTTTTTTTGTAGCCAAAGATCAAAAATTACCATTTACAAAAATCTTGTTACCAACTTGATAACCTCTAGTTAACGATATGTTAATATTGAAACCTTTTGATTACACTTTTACCAAAAATATATTTAAATTTTTCAAAACAATTCAGATATATTATTAATTATACATTAAATATTAACCCTCGATTTATGAAAATAAATATATTTTTGTAAAATAAGTTAATATTCTTATTAAGTTTTATGCATGCATAATAGGAGCATTTTTTAACATTTAAATGTGAATATATATGGAAAATATTTCCTACAAACTTCGTAAGTCAATACTGATCCTTCAAGTCTTTGTCTTTTTAACTTCTATCAATATCCGTTCGCAGCAACTCATGGCCGGCGCGGCCAAAAGAATAATTACCCCTGATCCGTTAATTGCGGTTTCCGGCGGCGTAGGCACCCCCAAACCCGCTACCGAAAAAAAAGGGGAACTTTATGTCAGGGCCATGGTACTGGAAAAAGGGACGGAAAAAATAGCCATTGTCAATATCGACAATTTGGGGTGGCCCGCGGCACTCGGCAATAGGGCAAGAAAATTGATCAGGGACATTCCTTTCAACAACATATTAATAGGGGCCACACATACCCACAGTGCTCCCGATGCCTATGCCTTCCCTGATGAAAAAGGCAATTATGCGGCAGATTTAAAATATCTGGATTGGTGCGTTACCCAAATTGCGGATGCTGTGAACGAAGCCTCGGCACATTTGGAACCCGCCAAATTAAAGATTGCGGTCGGTGAAGCAAAAGGAAAAATAGCCTACAATTATTACGCCCCGGATCTGTACGACCCAAGATGCGGCATAATACAGGCCATAGGCACCAAAGGCAAAAACAGGGACCTGCCCATAGCAACATTGGTAAACTATGCCATTCATCCGGAAGTAATAGGCAATGATCGGGGAATACTTAGTCCCGACCTTATAGGGCCGCTTTACGATAGAATTGAAGCCAAGGCAGGTGGAACGGCCCTGTTCATGAACGGTGCCCAAGGGGGAATGGTGACGGCGGACAACAGAAGGGACAATAATGGGGAAGCCAATGATTGGGAGGAATGTAAACGTATAGGGAACCTTCTGGCAGATGAGGCCTTGAGGATATTATCGGAGGCCGAAATCCAAGAAGACCCGGTTCTCTTTTGTGCCTCCGCTCAAGCCAAATTCCCGATAGATTCGGAAATGATGCGGTACATATTGAACAATTCGCCCTTAAAAATGGGCGATTCCGACCGCTATGTCAATACTACCCTTAACCTATTGAATATTGGATCGGCCCAAATCCTGACCATACCGGGGGAGGCCCTACCCAATATAGGATACTATTTAAAAAGAAATATGCCCACGGAACATCCGTTCCTTTTCGGATTGACCAACGATGCCTTTGGGTATATACTGACCAAAGAAGATTTTAACAGTTTTAAAAAATATACGTATGTAAGCAAAACCAGTCTAGGGGAAAAAACAGCTGAAATCCTTATAAAGGATTTATTGACCCTGATCCAGAACAGTCCAAAACCAAATAAATAATGTAATAACCCGTAACACAAGATCCATATGAAATGAGCATGACCAAAATTTGGTCGCCAGCCCGAAAGTTTCATTCCGGCGGGCAAACCCAAATGAAGATATGTAAATTACACCCGCCTGAACGATGTAGTCGGGCAGGTATACCGCTAAAAAACAATAAATATCCGCATATGAAAAAATTAGCTTCCATTATTTTATCGATTTCCTTGCTTTGTATATTCTCTTGCAAGAATAGCCAAAAAAAACTGGTAGAAAACGTGGCCCCGGCCGCGGCTAAAATAACACCCTCCAACGCCCTGCAAAGCTACTTGAACAATGAAGACCAAAGCTTTAAATGGGAACTTAAAGAGGATTATACCATTGGGGATGTAACTGCCTATGAGCTATTGCTTACCTCCCAAAAATGGCGGGAGCATGTCTGGACACACGAACTTACCGTTTTGGTGCCCAAGGAAGTTGCCCATGACGGGGCCCTACTTTTGATTACCGGAGGAAGTGTAAAAGAAGGGATACCCAATTGGTCCTCCAATGAAGAAGATAAAAAATCCATTAGTTTTGCCCAGATCGCCCAAAAGAACAAGGCCATAACGGCCATTGTAAGACAGGTACCCAACCAACCTTTGTATGATGGCCTAACGGAAGATGCGCTCATATCCTTCACCCTGCACAATTATAAAAATGACAAAGACCCCACCTGGCCATTATTGTTTCCCATGGTAAAAAGTGCCGTAAGGGCCATGGATGCCGTACAGGAATTCACCAGCAAAAATCTTCAAAAAGAGGTTAGGCGCTTTACGGTAACCGGGGCATCAAAAAGGGGATGGACCACCTGGTTGACCGGAGCAAACGACAAAAGGGTGGAAACGATAGCTCCAATGGTAATCGATGTGTTGAATATGCCCGTTAGCTTGGATTACCAAATTACGGCCTGGAACGAATACAGTATACAGATCAATGACTACATTAAACTGGAAATTCCCCAAACGGTAGGTACCGAGGATGGAAAGGCCATAACGCAAATGGTGGATCCCTATTCCTACAGGGCCGATTTAACCATGCCCAAATTAATATTTATTGGGACCAATGATGAATATTGGCCTGTGGATGCCATTAAAAATTATATCGATGATATTCCAGGTGAAAACTATATTCACTATGTCCCCAATGCCGGACATGATCTGGGAGATGGGGAACAGGCTTTAAGGGCCTTAAGTGCGTTCTGGGGCAAGGCGTTGAACAAGTCGCCCCAAACTTCCCTGACCTATGACCTTACCACAGATAAGACATCGGCCACCTTAACGGTCAAAACTTCTTCCGATGAACTTCAAAATGCCTATATCTGGTCTGCAGATTCCTCGGACAGGGATTTTAGGGACGAAAAATGGACCTCAAAAAAAATAGACTCCAAAGATCACGACCATATTTTCCAACAGATAAAATTTCCCAAAAGTGGTTTCAAGGCCTTTTATATCGATTTGGAGTACACCGACCCCAATGGAGGAAAATATACCAAAAGTACCAGAATGTATGTAGCGGACGACGATGAAATCCTATAGTAAAAAAGGTAAATATTGGCTTATTGGAATTTTTGCCACGCTTTTACTACTGGCATTTACCATTATATACGCCAGTGATACCAGCGATACTTTTCCCATAAGCGCATATTATGAATACGACAAAGCTATCCCTCTTAAGGATTCGCTCAAACCACTAAAAGACACTAGCGATTTTAAATTGTACCATGTAACTTACAATAGCATACACCAACAAAAGGTGACCGGCCTATTAAGTGTCCCGAAAAACAGGGACGTTCCCCATCCCGTAATTATCTTAATGCACGGTTTGGGGGACAACAAAAATGTGGATTATGTAAGCTATGGCAACGACCTCTTCCTTAAAAACGGGTATGCGGTGTTAAGAATCGATTTCAGTCAGCACGGGGAACGAAAAGGGGATTTTTACGACTTTAGCCTTACCGGAAAATATAAACACTGGAGCAGGAACATTATAAGTCAGACCGTATTCGACCTTAGGCGGGCGGTCGACTTTATCGAGACAAGGAAGGAACTGGATCCCCAAAGAATTGGATATTACGGCATAAGCTTAGGTGGAATTACCGGCACTGTTTTTTGCGGAGTAGAGGATCGTATAAAAGTGCCCATAGTGGCCTTGGCAGGTGGACAACTAAATTTATTGTATAAAAAAGAGGCCCTGACCAAGGAAGCAAAAGATTTTGTAAGCCCCATTGAGCCATTAAACTTTGTAAAGCAGATCGCCCCCCGGCCGCTGCTGATGTTAAATGCAAAAAATGATGAGATAGTACCCCCATTAATGAGCAAACTGCTCTATAAGGCGGCAGAGGAACCCAAAGAGATTATTTGGTACGATGCAAAACATAGGGATGCCCCGTTGGACACCATATTTGGAGACGGGCTTAACTGGTTTAAAACATATTTATAAACTAACACATTAAAAAAAATGAAAAAATCCTATCCGATCACATTATCATTGGGCTTCTGCATGACCCTCTTATTAAGTAGTTGTGGAGAAAAGAAAAAAAATGCCGATGAAGCCATTAACAATACCGCCCTGGAAATGGAGGCCCCCGTAAACGCCAAAAACTGGGCCGAAAAACTGGGCTGGCCTGCCGGCAAAAAGGTAATTATGTTGCATGCAGATGACATAGGAATGTGTCCCGAGGCGAACATTGCCGCCAAGGAACAGTTGACCAAGGGGGAAATACAATCGGCCGCCGTTATGATCCCCTGTCCCAACGCCGAAGAATTCATTAACTGGGCCAAGGAAAATCCTGCCATGGATATTGGTCTGCACTTAACACTTACCAGTGAATGGAAAAAACACCGTTGGGGGCCCATTACCCCAGATGCAGAAGTCCCTGGACTATTGGATCCGGAAAACAAACTTTGGAGGAGCGTTCCGGAGGTAGTACAACACGCTTCGGCCGAGGAGGTGGAAAAAGAAATACGGGCCCAAATTGAACAATCCCTTGCCTGGGGCTATAGACCGGACCATATAGATACCCACATGGGGACCCTGTTCGGCGATCCCAGCTATGTAAAGGTCTACATGAAAGTGGCCCAGGAATACGGCATCCCGGCAAATATTATTGATATATCCGTACCGGAGGTTTTGGCAGAATTTAGGGCACAAGGTTACCCTATGGACGATTCCGTGGTGAAAATGTCGGAAGCGTATACTTTGCCCAAATTGGACTTTTTTTCCAGTGCACCAAAGGCGGATACCTACAAAGAAAAAGTGGAAAGTTTTAAAGCCTTGATAAAATCCCTGCCTCCCGGGCTTACAGAGATTATTTTTCACCCCTCCGTAGAGACCGATAACCTAAGGGGCATTACGGGGTCATGGCAACAAAGGGTTTGGGAATCACAAATTTTTGCCGATCCCGATCTAATCAATTTCTTTAAGGAAGAGGGAATAATTTTCACCAACTGGAAAGAAATTATGGCCCGCTTCAATGCTATGAAATAATACGGTGCAACCCTTGGGCAAGTCCTGGTTCAACACAGGCAACCAACCCAAAAATAGGGTATCCCCCTTTTGTCCATAACAGAAATACCGTAGTGGGCAACACTATAATTTAAGGACCGGAAAGGTAGATTTTGCCTTTTCCGGTCTTTTCTTTTGCTCCCTGAACCTAACCATCCATATATTTAAAATATCCTGATCCTTTTAACAAAAATAGTAGCAGATGTTCTGTGTTTTGGTAAATTATAATGCAAATCCAATAAAATATAATAAGGAAAATAATTATTAAAAAGTTTTATTTGTGTATCTGCCAATGATGGGAGAATGATAGTGATTTACTTTAAAACCTTTTTGTATGAATTCTACCTCCGGAATTATCCTAGCCGTTTCATTGATCATTATCATGTTCGGGATGGGCCTATCATTGACCCTTTCCGATTTTAAAAGGGTGGTTACCTATCCCAAGGCTATGGTCATTGGCCTTATATGCCAGATGTTATTGTTACCGACTATAGGATACCTTATTGCCATTACCCTTAGCCTGTCCCCTACTACCGCCATAGGTATTATGTTATTGGCCGCATGCCCTGGGGGACCAACCTCCAATATGCTCACTTATTTGGCCAAAGGCGATCTGGCCCTATCCGTTTCCCTCACGGCGGTATCCAGTATAATTTCGATTTTGACCATCCCCTTCATCGTACAATTTGCACTGGAAGAATTTTCCAATGAAAGTATGGCCATTTCGGTCGATGCCTTTACCATGATTAAACAATTATTGATAATAGTGATCATACCTGTAGGGATCGGTATGCTCGTAAAAAGTAAATTTGAAACCTTTGCCAACAAGATGGAGAAGCCGGTAAAAATAGCTTCTGCCATCATATTTGTATTGGTTATCATCGGGGTGACCATAAGTATCAAGGATGTTTTTATGAGCTATTTGAGCGAAGCAGGGCTGCCGGCAATATTGCTCAATGTAAGTACCATGACCATAGGGTTCTTAATGGCTGTACTTTTTAAGCTGACCAGGCCACAGGCCATTAGTATATCCATTGAAACGGGAATCCAAAATGGAACCCTGGCCATAACATTGGCGACCATTGCCCTGAACAATGCGGAATACTCGATTGTGCCGGCCATTTATGGGCTGCTAATGTTTGTTACGGCCACTGTAATTATTTTTATTAGGAAACCACTTGGGGTAAAAGATGAATTAAGCCTTGAGAAAGACTCGGCCAATTAATCCTGACCAACATTAAGATGGAAAAAAATCAACGTATTGTTATCCTTGTTTTATTCATCTTTTTTGTCATTTCCTTTCTTATCCATATTTCAGCTCCCTTGGCAAACAGCAAAACAATAAAACTGAAAATTTTTTTGGCAACAATAAACAATCCGAACCTTAAGGATAATCATTTATGGCCGTTAGAATAGTGTTTTTTTTATGGATGGTTTTATTATATGTTGGTTGTAAGTCAAATCAATACGACCCTTCCCTGCCACCCAAAGGCTTTGCAAATAACATGAGCCTTAAAATAGCATACACCCTGGGAGCCATTGAGCCCACCATTACCAAGGTAGCAATCCCTACAAATATACAGGAACATAAGAACCTGGTTTACAAGACCATAGACACTACTTCATTAAAACTGGACATCTACCAACCAAAAGCCTTAAAAAAGGATGCCCCCCTAATTATTTTTTTGCATGGTGGTGCTTGGGAAAAAGGAAGAAAAAGCAATGTTTTACATTATTTGATCAGCTATGCCCATAAGGGATATATAACGGCAACCGTACAATACAGATTAAGCGGCGTGGCAAAATACCCTGCCCAACTCCTTGATGTTTCGGACGCCGTAGAATGGCTGAAATCCCATGCCAAGGAATACAACATCGATGCCCATAAGGTAGCTATCGCCGGTGGTTCCGCAGGGGCACATTTGGCCATGCAGTATGCCTATACCCATTCTTCCAATACAATGGATAGCAATGGCTTGCCCTCCAATGTACAGGCCGTAGTTAATATTTATGGGCCCTCCGATTTAACAACCGAGATTGCAAAAAATGAAAAGCGGGTACATAGATTTATTGGAAAAACTTATGAAGAAGCTCCGGAAATGTACAAAGAGGCCTCACCCATTCTATATGTAAACAAAAACTCCCCGCCTACTATTTCCTTTCATGGCACTTTGGATGAACTGGTTCCCTATAGTCAGTCCAAAAAACTTCATGAAACCCTAAAAACTTATGGAGTACCCAGTTACTATCACGAATTAAAGGGTTGGCCACATGCCATGGACCTTTCCGCAAAGGTATTCTCATACATTCAATATCATACGGACATATTCTTGGAAAAACATTTAGAATTATGATCAAAAATATATTCATTTCCCTATTTATACTAGCCCTATTAGTTGGCTGCAAGGCCAAACAATATGATGTATCCGTTCCCCCAAAGGGATATTCCAGCAATACCGCATTAAAGTTGGCCTATGCTACAGGGGCATTAAAGTTAATTGAAAAAGACTTCCCCCTTCCCGAGGATGTACAGGAATACAAAGATGTCACCTACAAAACCACGGACTCCATCCAACTAAAATTGGACATTTACCATTCCAAAGACTTAAAAAAGGATGCGCCCCTTATAATTTTTATCCATGGCGGGGCATGGAAAAAAGGAAATAAGCACGATTATTTGGTATATCTAAGCAGTTACGCCAAAAAGGGCTATGTAACCGCTACCATTCAATATAGATTAACGGATGTGGCAAAATTTCCTGCACAGCTCCATGATGTGGAAGATGCCGTTAGATGGCTTAAGCACAATGCGGCCAATTATCATATAGATGCCGATAAAGTGGCTTTGGTAGGTGGTTCCGCAGGTGGCCATTTGGCCATGCTGAACGCCTATTCCAACACCCCCGGAGAGATGGATATAAATAAGGTTTCTGCCGCTGTACAGGCCATTGTAAATTTTTACGGCCCTTCCAACCTAACCGATGAAACGGCCATCAATGCCTCTTCGGTCCAATATTTAATAGGCAAATCCTATGAAGAGGCCCCTGAAATGTACAAAAAGGCCTCCCCTTTATTTCTCATCTCCAAAAACGTACCCCCAACCCTTACCTTCCAAGGTACGTTGGACGAGTTGGTACCCTATGAACAATCGGACATATTACATGCCACCTTACAAAAGGCAGGTGCCATTTCTTATTACCACAAACTAAAAGGATGGCCCCATACCATGGATGCCTCGGTAAAGGTGAATGCCTATTGCCAATATCACATGGATCGTTTTTTTGAAAAGTACATCCCCTTAAACTAAAATCATGAAGCGGCTGAAAAAAATAGCAAAAATCACTGTCTTTGCCATTGGGATGGCCATAGGACTGGTGCTTATTGTTATTTTAATCACCTATTATAAATATAATGCCATTGTAAAGGCCACTCCAAAAAATCAAACGGAAGACATAGGCCCGGGACAATTGGGCAACTATGTAAATCCCTTTATAGGTACCGGAGGCTTTCCCAATTGGGTATGTGGGTTTAACTTTCCAGGTGCAACCGTTCCTTTCGGAATGGTACGCCTGAGTCCTGAAACCATGTCCTTCTATAATAGTACCAAAGATTTCAGCACTTCAGGATATTATTATGGCGACAACAAAATCCTTGGTTTTAGTCATACCCGATTGGCCGGGACAGGTGCTACCGACGGAGGGCATTTTTTATTCACACCTACGACTACTCCCTATGATAAAATTGATTTCCAATTGGATTATGCACATAAATTTTCCCATAACGATGAAACCGCATTTCCTGGCTATTACCGTGTAGCCTTAAAAAAAGAAGGTATTGTTGCCGAACATACGGCCACGGAACGTTGCGGCTTTCACCGATATACTTTTCCGAAGGGAAGCAACAAAAATATGCTTATCCATATTACCAATACTACAGGAAACCACCGTGCAACGGAAGGATATGTCAACATAATTCCCAAAAGGAATGAAATTGAAGGTTCGGTCCGCACATTTGGCAGCTTTGCCAGTCGATTCGGTGGAATACAGGTATATTTCGTAGCCAAATTTGACCAACCCTTTTCCGACTATGGCATCTGGGACGGGCAAACAATGAATAAAAAAAAACTGGACAAAAAAAGTGATCGTCTAAAAATTTATCTCAAATTCTCCGAGGAAAGCATAAATGCCAAAGTTGGTATTTCACATGTTAGCATTGAAAACGCTCGACTTAACCTAAAAACTGAAGTCGACGCCCTGGACTTTGAAGAAATACTGGATCGGGCCAAGGCCAAATGGGAAGAAAAATTGGGCTCGATTCAAATAGAGGGAGGACTGGAAAATGAAAAAAAAATATTCTATAGCGCCCTGTACCGAAGCTTCCAAATGCCCACAACCTTTAATGATGTAAATGGGGAATATAAAGGATTTGACAAAAAAATCCACCAAGCTACGGATTTCAGCTACTATACGGACCTATCCTTATGGGACACCTTCCGCACCGTCCATCCGTTATTCAATCTAATTGCAAGGAGTGAGCAGAGGGACATGCTGGTCTCCCTGGTAGAAATGTCCAGACAAGGGGGCAGTCTGCCCCGCTGGCCCTCAGGATACGGATATAGCAACTCCATGCTTGGTTCTCCTGCCGATATGGTCATTGCCGAATCTTACCTAAAGGGCATTCGGGACTTTGATGTGCAACTCGCTTATAAAAAAATGAGGCAAGTAGCCCTGGAGCCCATTCCCAAAGACAGTTCCGCTGCCGGCCGGGAAGATATTGAAGGATACATTTCCTACGGCTATTGTCCTACGGAATTTGGGGACGAAGCCGTAAGCAAGACCCTGGAATATTCCTGGGCCGACCATTCCATAAGCCTTTTGGCCAAGGAATTACAACTCCATGAAGACCAGGGCCTTTTTGAAGAACATTCCAAATTTTATAAAAACCTATGGAATCCGGACACCCAATATTTTCAACCCAGGCATAAGGACGGAAGATTTGTGGAAAAATTTAAACCTTTACAACTTACCTATACGGATTGGGACAATGAATATACCAAAGATTATACCGAAGGAAGTGCCCTGCAATGGCGATGGGCCGTACCCTATGATACGGACGGCCTGATTTCCCTATTTAAGGACAAAACTTATTTTGTGTGCGAATTGAACAATTTTTTTGCCAAAGCCGATCCAAATAAAGCTACCTGGACCCCGGGATCCTACTACTGGCATGGAAATGAACCGGACATTCATGCAGCCTATCTTTTCAATGCCGTGGGTAGGCCCGACCTGACCCAAAAATGGGTCCGTTGGATATTGGACAACAAATACGATAATTCCTATATAGGCATAGACGGCAACGATGATGCCGGTACCTTGTCCGCCTGGTATATTTTTAGTTCCCTTGGTTTTTATCCCATTGCCGGTACCGATATCTATCAATTGGGCGCCCCGTTATTTAAAAGCGCTATTATGCAAATGGACGAACATCAATTGACTATTGGTACTGAAAACTATGACCCCAATAATATCTATGTAAAAAAAATATTGCTGAACGGTCGGCCGCTGGACCGCAACTGGATTAGGCACAAAGAAATTGCCAATGGGGGCCAACTTACTTTTATTATGGCCAAAGAGCCCGAATTTTCAATTGATCAACAATCATCTAAATCTATATTATGAGACTTTTATTTTTATTCTGTACCTTGTTGGTAATTTCGTGTAAAGGGAAAATGGAAAAACTGCCCGATGTGGTTCCATTGGACCATCCTGCCATTCTGGAACAAGAATTTATTTATGAATTGAAAGATGCGCTTACCCCGGAATGCCATGCCTCCACCGTGGAAGTAAGCAATGGGACCGTAATAGCCTCTTGGTTTGGTGGCACCGAAGAAAAAAATGATGATGTCGGCATATGGGTGTCCCGAAAGATCAGTGGCAAATGGTCTACCCCAAGGGAAGTAGTAAACGGTGTACAGGAAGACGGAACCAGATACCCTTGTTGGAACCCGGTTTTGTTTAAGCCCAAAGACCAGCCCCTGTTTTTATTTTACAAGGTAGGACCAAGTCCTACCGAATGGTGGGGACTTTACATGACCTCTGCCGATGACGGAAAAACCTGGTCAAAACCTGTACAACTGCCCGATGGTATTTTAGGACCTATAAAAAATCAGCCCATACAATTGGCAAGTGGTGAAATACTTTCCCCATCCAGCACCGAAGATGATGAGGCCGGTTGGCAGATACACCTGGAACTCAGTTCTGATAACGGAAAAACCTGGTCCAAAACCCCGCCGCTTAACGATGGTAAAGAATTAGGTGCCATACAGCCGGTGGTCCTGAATTATGGCAACGGAAAATTACAGCTTTTGAGCAGAACCGAAAATGAGGTCATTGCCGAGAATTGGTCCAACGACTATGGAAGCAGCTGGAGCAAAATGAAGGCCACGGCATTGCCCAATCCAAATTCCGGTATTGACGGGGTCAGCTTACAAGATGGCCGCCAATTATTGGTATACAATCCTACCGGTAAAAACTGGGGGGATCGGGTGCCTTTGAGCCTGGCCCTGTCCAGTGACGGTGTAAAATGGAAGCGCGTCCTGGATCTGGAACCCTTAAGGGAAAATACGGATAAGGAAGGGGAAGAATATTCCTATCCTACCATGATACAAGCTCCGGACGGGAAAGTACATATTGTATATACCTGGAACAGAAAAACGGTGAAATACATTGTTTTGGATCCGCAAAAACTTAATTGAGAACTATAATGGGAAAATGGTTACGCAGATTGCTTAAAGTTTTAGGGGCAATGATCATACTACTGGTCGTTCTTTTCTTTTTTGCTACCAGCACTATAGATACCACACCCTATTTTGAGACCGAATATTACAAAAATACCATTCACAATATAGAAGAAGCCGTCAAAAATAAAACCGAGGCCTCAGGTACGCTACTCGCTGGATTTGCAAGGACAAATATAACCCCAAAAATAACTAACGGTACTCCGGACCCCACCAAAGGCGAATTCAACAATATAAAAATGGCCGGTTATGGCAGCGGAAAAATAGCAACAGCCGTTCACGATTCCATTTTTGCAAAGGCCATCGCCATTGAAGTAAACAATGAAACCGTTGTTTTTGTCAATGCCGATCTGGTGGCTATACCGGAAGAGGTTGTTATAAAAGTTACCGATAACCTGAAGGGCAAAATATCCAGAAAACAACTTTTTTTTGGGGCTACCCACACCCATTCCAGTATTGGCAATTGCATGCCCGGCTATGTGGGCAAAAGTTTCGGTGGGGAATATCTACCGGAAGTAGTGGAGTGGCTTGGCCAAAAATTTTCTGCCCTTATTATACAGGCCTTGGCGGACAAAAAGCCTGCCCAATTTTCCTCTTCTTATATTAAAGTCCCCAATTTGGTACGCAATAGGATCATTGGCCAATCCGGTCGGCTCAATGATAAATTGGATCTTTTATCCTTTATTCAGGAAAATGGTAAAAAGGCTACCATTGGTGCTTTTTCAGCACATGCTACCGTAATTGGCCCCGACAACGAACAATATACCGGTGATTATCCGGGCTACTTTCAGCGCCATTTGGAAGAAAATGGTATTGACCTGGCCCTCTTCTTTGCAGGCACCGTAGGAAGCCACAGCAACCAAGGACCGGGCGAGAAATTCGAAAAGGCCAAATATATTGGGGAAACCCTTGCCGACTCGGCACTATCGACATTGAACAAAATGGAATATAGGACAAATATGGATCTGACCACCATATCCTCGGAAATAGAAATCCCGAAATTGCAGTTCCTATACCTATCGGACCGTCTACGTCTTTCCCCTTATCTTGGGAGCAAACTGATGCCAAAGGCGAACCCTATCCATATACAAGGCCTTAAACTAAGCAACCTCATTTGGCTGGCCCTGCCTTATGAATTAAGCGGGGAATACGGTCTGGATTTAAAAAATGCCCTGGAACTTCAGGGATACAATTCCGTTCTCAGCAGTTTTAACGGTCAGTATCTGGGCTATATCGTACCACAGAAATATTATTATTACGACACCTATGAAGCCCGCTTAATGGGATGGTACGGGCCCAGTATGGGCGACTACCTCATGGAGCTCAATTTTAAAATGTCCAATGAACTAACACATACCAAGCTATAAAACCATTAACCATGAAAACTTTGAAAAAGGGATTGAAAATATTTGGGATCGCTATCCTTCTGGTCTTATTGGTAGGGGCATCGATCGTGATGTACAATTGGCGCGATCGCCATCCCGATTATTCCATCGATATTAAAATAGAAAACAAAACGCCGCAGCCCATAACGGCCGGATTTTCCAAAAAAACCATTACCCCTACCATTGTGGATACCTGGAACGATGCCAATGGAGATAACAAGTATAACCGCGATGATGGCGACACCTATAACGACAACAATAACAATGGAAAATTTGATGCCTACTGGATAGCAGGAATGAGCAACGCCAAACCCGCACAGGGAGTGCATGATGATGTTTGGTCCCGGGCAATGGTAATCGATGATGGCAATACCAGAATAGCCATGATCTCCATGGATGCCATTGGCTTTTTACATGGCGATGTAATCGACATCAGAAAACGGATACCTGCCGAACTGGGAATAGATTACACCCTAATATCCTCCACCCATACCCACGAGAGCAATGATCTTGTAGGTATCTGGGGCGAGAACATTTTCAATTCGGGCGTAAATCCGGAAATGATGGAATATGTGAAATCCCAAACCGTTGCTGCCATTACAGAGGCCGCCAACAATTTACGCCCGGCCAAATTGGTTTTTGCCGAAGACCTATCCGGGGAGGATGGCAAACTCATCAAAGACACCAGAAAACCAATTGTCAAGGCCACCGGGATACACCTAATGCAGGTCCTGGATGCCGAAAACGGTTCCACCATGGGAACCATTATCAATTGGGCCAACCACCCGGAAACATTATGGTCCCAAAATTTATTGATCAGTTCCGATTTTCCACATTATATACGGGAAGCTATGGAAAATGGTGTATACCATGGAGAGGAATTGGTAGATAAAGGGCTGGGCGGAGTGGCCATTTATTTTTCGGGGGCCATTGGCGGACTAATGGCACCGCACCCCTCCCTGGGCATTCCGGATCCCTTTACCGGAGAAGAATATTTTGAACCCACTTTTGAAAAAACCAAGGCGCTGGGCGATCAAATTGCTCTAATGTCCCTTAAAGCCCTAAAACAAAAAGGGGACACTTTGGCCAATTCCAATATTTCCTTGAGGGCCAAGACTATATTTGCACCATTGGACAATACTACCTTTAAGATTGCCAGTGGCATTGGCCTGATAAAAATGGGCATGCCGGAATATTTCAAATCCAGAACCGAAGTGGGCGCCATTCGCATAGGCCCTGCTTTGTTCTTAAGTATCCCCGGGGAGATATATCCCGAAATTGTTTATGGTGGCATAGAAGCTCCGGAAGGACGGGAATTTGACATCCAGCCCATGGAGATACCGCCACTCCAAAATTTGATCAAGGACAAGTATAAATTTTATTTAGGGCTGTCCAATGATGAAATTGGATACATCATACCAAAAAGTGAATGGGATACCGGAAAACCCTACCTCTACAATGACGAAAGCGACACCTATGGGGAAGAAAATTCTTTGGGTCCCGAAACAGGGCCCATAATCTATAAGGCATTAGCGGAGGTAATCAAGGAATTGGACTGATAAGGCAAGAACACCCCTAAAGTCCCCTCAAGGGGACAATTCCTGAGAATACGATACATAGGACGTTTAAAAAACTAAACTAATATGTAATAAAATCACATACGTTTTGGAACGGAATGGAATTCCTTGTCAAGGACTGGATGATGTGTTGGCAGTAAGCGGTAGGCAGTTGGCAAAAAAACGGATTTCACTGCCCACTGCCACTACCAACTGTGGACTACCAAAGTTTTTGGAAACTAAAGTAACTGTAATGAACCCCGATAATTATCGGACGCAGGCCAGCCTACCGGCAAAGGCAGGGTTTTAACCTTTAACTATAAAATAAGCCACACTTCTTTGGATTAATCCGGGGAGGGGGTGCATTTTTTGATCAATTTCCCATAACTTTAAGGTTCCGTTATGTCCAGCACCTGATTACATGTACACCATCATAGACATTGAAACAACCGGAAACGGGGTAAAGGGAAATAAGATTACAGAAATCTCCATTTTCAAATTCGACGGTCATGAAATCATTGATGAATATACCTCCCTGGTAAACCCGGAATGTGAAATTCCCTACTTTATTACGGGATTGACGGGCATCGACAATAATTTGGTACGCCATGCCCCTACTTGGAAACAAATAGCTTCAAGGGTATTGGAGATAACCCAGGACAGCATATTTGTAGCCCATAACGTAAATTTTGATTATAACGTCATCAAAAATGAATTTCAAAATATCGGTATTCATTTTTCCCGCAAAAAATTATGTACGGTACGATTGTCCAGAAAACTTATCCCCGGCCTAAACTCCTATAGCCTGGGAAAATTATGTACTTCCCTGAATATTCCCCTAACGGATCGCCACAGGGCCAGGGGAGACGCCCAGGCCACGGTAATTTTGTTTAAAAAGCTACTTGGGGCCAAAGGTGCCGAAAAAGTGTTCAAAACCTTTCTCAATGCCCGCTCACAAGAGGCCACATTACCGCCATTGTTGCCCAGGGAAATTTTTGAAAGGTTGCCCAATTCCCCCGGCATTTATTATTTTAAAGATGCCAAGGGAAGCATTATATATGTGGGCAAGGCCATTGATATTAAAAAACGGGTACTGGGACATTTTTATGACAAGGCCGATAAGGAAGTTTTAATGTGCAAGGCCACGCGCGACATTGATTATGAATTATCGGGGAACGAGCTGATTGCCCTTTTAATGGAATCCGCAGCTATAAAACAACATTTTCCCATATACAACCGAAGTCAGAAACGCACTCCAACGGAGTATGCCATTTTTTCCTATGAGGACAGGAACGGGATACGACATCTGGCCTACAACAAATTGAAATTGACTCCCAATCCCTTATGTACCTTTAATACTATAACGGATTGCAGATTGCTATTGGAGGAACTGTGCAAAAACCACGGCCTATGCCCTAAATTCTGTCATTTACAGGAAAATATCAACAGCTGTTCCCATTATACCATTGCCAACTGCAATGGTATATGTCGGGGAACGGAATCGCCCATGGAATATAATATTAAAGTACAAAACGCCATGGATGCCCTGAAGGACAAAAACCGGAATTTAGTGATCAGGGAAAAGGGCAGGAACGCCAAGGAAGAGGCCTTTATACTGGTCATTGACAACAAATACAGAGGCTATGGATTCCTGCCACGACAGGAACAGATAACCAATATTGATGCTCTGGAAAATTTCTTGGAACTCCAAAAAGAAAATATGGATACCAAACGGATCCTGTCCCACTATTTAAGAAAATACCCGAACAAGGCCATTCCTTTCCCCCCTCTTTCTATTTGAATTTAACCTCACCCAGAACTGCCCGAAAAGGCAGTTCTGACCTCTCCCAAGGAGAGGTGAATTGGTTAGCCAGAGGCAGAGCCCCATCCGAACGGCATACGGGCGGGCTTCGGGGAATTATTTAGATTAAAAAAAGTGATATTTCCAGCCTATTTTTTATTGCCACTGTTCATCAACATCAATACGGCGGTAACCAGACCGACACAGACAGCGCCAAAAACGGAAATCATTATAATTCCGTTGCTCCAATTTACTAAGGGCAAGTATTGTAAAATCATAAGTATTTATTTTAGATTTAGTAGGAACCCATTTATACTTTTCCGATTGAAGCGAACCCGCCAGATCCGGTACTGGCAGGAATCCGCATTTTTTTGTCCCATTGAGAAAAGTATAAATTAGTTCCAAGCTAAAATATATACAAACAGTACTGTAAAATATGATAAATATCACTTTTAAAGTGTGGTCGGACAAACATAATCGGTTACCTTATATCCCGAAGCTTTTATTTGTTCAAAGCCACCGCCTATGTCCACCAAGTTATGAAAGCCCCTACTTTTTAAAATGGATGCCGCTATAACGGATCTATACCCTCCTGCACAATGCACATAAAATGTATCCTCTTTAGGGAATTGGGCCATATGGTCATTTAAATAATCCAAAGGGGCATTGTTTGCATTTTCCATATGCTCTGAAAGGTATTCGGATTCCTTCCTGACATCAAAAACAGGAACTTCTTTATTATCCAGGGTCTCTTTCAATTCCTTGGCGGAAATTGAGGTAATGCTATCATATTCCTTTCCCGAGTTTTTCCAGGCTTTAAAACTTCCCTTTAGATATCCTATTGTGGCATCAAAACCAACCCTGGACAGCCTTATAATTGCTTCTTCCTCCCTACCTTCGGGAGCCACCAGTAGGATTGACTGCTTGGTATCGGCAATAAGGGCCCCTACCCAAGGGGCAAAGCTCCCGTCCAAGCCTATAAAGATAGACCGGGGAACAAACCCCTTGACAAATTCGTCCTGATGCCTTACATCCAAAATTACCGCGCCCGTAGCATTGGCGGCCTCTTCAAAGGCATCGGGCGACAAGGCGGTAGTACCCCTTTCCAATACTTCCCCAATATCCTCATATCCTTCTTTGTTCATCCTTACGTTGAGCGGAAAATACTTTGGAGGTGGCAATAACCCCTCCGTAACCTCCTTAACAAATTCCTCCTTGGTCATATTGGCGCGCAGCGCATAATTCATTTTCTTTTGATTGCCCAAAGTATCCACTGTTTCCTTCATCATGTTCTTTCCACAGGCCGAACCGGCACCATGTGCGGGATACACCACCACATCATCGGCCAATGGCATAATTTTGTTTCTAAGGCTATCATACAGCAATCCCGCCAAATCCTCCTGGGACATATTGGCGGCCTTCTGCGCCAGATCCGGCCTACCTACATCACCCAAGAACAAGGTATCCCCTGAAAATATGGCAACATCCTTCCCCTCTTCATCCCTCAACAAATAAGTGGTACTTTCCATGGTATGTCCCGGGGTATGCAGGGCCTTAATAGTGATATCCCCAACTTTAAATTCCTGACCATCTTCCGCTATAATGGCATCAAAAGATGGTTTGGCCGTAGGGCCATACACAATGGGCGCAGCCGTTTCCTTGGACAGGGTAAGGTGTCCACTCACAAAATCCGCATGAAAATGGGTCTCAAAAATATATTTTATGTCCGCTTTATCCGCTTTGGCCCGTTTTATATAAGGTTCCACCTCGCGCAAGGGGTCAATAATGGCCACTTCCCCCTTACTTTCTATATAATACGCACCCTGCGCCAAACATCCTGTGTAAATCTGTTCTATTTTCATTTATTTAATTTTATGGGTTATAAATTAACCGTCCCAATAGGTATAGGGTACAATTCTCCTAACGAAATATAGTTAGGCCCTTAAACTGTTAGGGCCCATTGCCTACCCTTTTTCTTTGTAGACAAATTAAAAATTAATCAAAATATTTTTATACTAAAAATCCCCTGTACAAAGGTAAATAATATAGCCCTCCCCAAATGTAACATTAGTTACTTTGATTCTGATATGCCACCCTTTCCCTGAGCAGGGGAATGGTATTGGGATCGTCATGATAGGCCACGGCTTCCTTTATCTTTACAAAAAGATACTCCTTATGAAGACAGTTGATAATTCCGCTCCTGAATATGATGTCCCGAATGGGTCCGGTAGCCCCCGCTATATAAAACTCGATATTTCTGCTGTGGATTTCTTCAATTACCTTGATCAGCATGTTGGATGCGCTGGCATCTATATAATTAATGGCTTCGGCATTTAGGATCACAGCTTTCAAAGAAGGGCCCTTGGCGTTGATGAAATTAAATAGTTGACTCTTAAAATAAGTCGAATTCCCAAAATATAACTCCGAATCGAATCTCACGATTAGGATATCCGGACGGATCTGTACCTCTCCCCCAAAACGATCCACATTTTTATAATAATCGGATCCCTTTATATTGCCCAAAACTGCAAAATGGGGCTTGGAGGTCCTGTAAACCATCAACAATAAGGACATTAATACCCCGATCAGTATACCATCTACAATTCCCAGTCCGAGCGTAATAATAAAAGTGATCAACAATACAAAAAATTCATCCTTACTTTGGTTCCATAACTTTTTGGGATAAGAAAGATCTATCAATCCAAAAACGGAAACCATAATAATGGAGGCCAGTGCCGCCTTTGGCAAATTATAGAACAATGGGGTAAGGAACAATAGCGTAAGGGCTACCATAACCACACTGATCATGGAGGCAACGGTAGTTTTGGCACCTGCCTCGTAATTTATGGCCGAACGGGAAAAACTTGCGGTTACGGAGTAGGACTGAAAAAATGAACCTATCATATTTGAAGCTCCCAATGCTATCAACTCCTGATCGGGATCTATGGTTTCTACCTTATCTTTTTCTTCAAATGCCCGGCCAATGGAAATAGCTTCCAAATATCCGACCAAAGCCAATGTTAGGGCAATTGGCCATATTTCCCTAAGCTTTTCCATGGTAAAATTATGGATATTAAAAGATGGCAGGCCTGCCGGCACTTCTCCTACCACCTGGACATCAAAGGCTTCCAAATTAAAAAAATAAACCCCCAAAGTACTTAGTACAACGACCAATAATATGGCAGGAAATCTGTTGAACCATTTTTTAAACGAAACAATGATCAGAATTCCTGTTATCCCGATCGAGAAATCATACACATTGGTTTCCGATAAATGTTGGAACGCATTTATGACCAGCTCGTGAAATTTATTGCTATTAATGATATCCGCTCCCAACAAGTGTTTTAACTGACTAAAAATAATGATTACGGCAGCAGCGGAGGTAAATCCGTTAATTACGGGTCTGGACATAAAGTTTACCAGAAAGCCCATGCGCAAAAACCCAAATATCAACTGAAATGCCCCTACCATAAAGGACAGGAACAATGCCATTAAAATATAATTTTGCACTCCGGATATGGCCAGGGTCCCCAATCCCGCAGCCACCAATAAAGAATCCATGGCCACAGGACCTACGGCTATTTGCCTGGAAGTCCCCAAAAAGGCATATGTTAAAATGGGAAACAAAGAAGCATATAGACCATAAACCGGTGGCAGTCCGGCAATCATGGCATAGGCCATACCCTGGGGAATTAAGATAATCCCTACGGTGATCCCCGCTACCAAATCTTTTCCAAAAAGGGTTTTGTTATATTTTGGAAGCCAATCCAAGAAAGGTAAAAATCGCCTCATTTACCAAATTTAGTATTAAATACCTTATTCCAATGTAACGAAGGTTACAGAATTTTAGCTTCAGGACCGTATTCCTTGCATTGTTGTTGGTATAAAAGTGATTAGCCGTCTCTATCCCAAAAAGTTCCATCACTAACTTTTACGGCTTTGGATTACACCCCTAAAGTTCCCAAAAGGGGACAATAACTGGTAAAAAATAATAGAACTGCCCGACAGAACCTCAAACTGGCAAAATACTGCTGAACTATTTAAATAAACATTATTTATTTTATCTTGTCCCTTTAAATTTCTTAATTCCATAAACAATGCGAAAATACCCTTTGATCATAAGTGCTCTTATAACGGCTTTACTTCTTTGGCAGTGCAGTACGGTAAAATCCGTTCCGGAAGAAAAAAACGACGGTTGGGTCTCCATGTTCAATGGAAAGGATATCAACGATTGGACCACTAAAATACACCATTATGAAGTTGGGGACAATTACGGGGATACCTTTAGGGTGGAGGACAGTATTATAAAAGTACGTTATGACAAATATGAGGGCGATTTTAATGAACGTTATGGCCACCTGTATTACAACACTCCCTATTCGTATTATCATTTGGTGGTAGAGTATCGTTTTGTAGGGGAATTGCACCCTGGAGCCCCAAGTTATACCATAAAAAACAGCGGGGTAATGTTCCATTCCCAGGACCCAAGGACCATGCCCAAGGAGCAGGATTGGCCCATTTCCGTGGAAATGCAATTTTTGGCCGGATTGGAAGAAGGGAAATCACGGCCCACCGGAAACATGTGTTCCCCGGGAACAGATGTAGTTTATGAGGGCAAGATAGACCCAAGACATTGTATCAATTCCACGTCCAAAACTTATTTTGGGGAACAATGGGTACGCGCCGAGGCTATAGTTTTGGGAGATTCCCTTGTGACCCATATAGTTAATGGTGAGGAGGTACTGCAATACACCAAGCCGCAAATAGGGGGCGGGGTAGCCAACCGATATGATCCGGCCATCAAGATAGACGGGAAATTGTTAAAGGAAGGTTTTATAGCCTTACAGGCGGAAGGACAACCGATAGACTTTAGAAAAGTGGAATTAAAAAACCTTAAGGGCTGTATGGATCCAAAGGCTTCCAACTATCGTAATTACTACATCAAATCCGATCCGGCAGATTGTAAATATAATTAATGGCCCCAAAGATCTACCACTATTGAATATTTCCACCAACCGGCAATCCACTAGGGACCTTTTCGGGGATTTCCCTGTCAAAATTATCGTCGTTAAGTGTATTCAAAAAAGAAATGATCAGGGACATATCCTTAACACTGAGTTGAAGTTCCCTTACAAAGGGATCGAACATTTCCTTGGATACCGAGGGATTTCGTGTTTTCCCAAAGGAAATATCCTCATAGAATTCCAGCACCTGCCTTAAATTTTGAAATACGCCATTATGCATATAAGGTGCCGTAAAACGGAGGTTTCTAAGAGTAGCGGTCCTAAATGCGAAACTTTCCCCGAATCCACTATCGGGTTCGGGAACCTTATTATTTTCAGGAACTCCCAGTACGTGCAATTTATAATCCGAAAACATGGGCCCGTTATGGCAATTGATGCAGCCTACGGATTTAAAAAGTTCCAAACCTTCCTTTTCCGAATGGGATATGGCATTTACATCCCCTGCCATATATTGATCAAATCGGGAATTATTGGCCACTAGGGTTCTTTCGAAAGAGGCAATGGCCATGCCGATATGAATACTGTCTATGGGTGCATCCACACCAAAGGCTTCGGCAAAAAGACTTCTGTATTCGGGAATGGATTGAAGCCTCCCGGCCACCTCGGTCAAAATTTGTGACTTTGAAAAATGGATACCTTTCATTTCTTCCAAGGTCTTTATGGGTTCCAATGCCTGCTTTTCCAAACTCTTTACACGGTCGTCCCAAAACATGGGGGCATTTTCCGGTAAATAATCATCCTTCCCCTGTATTCCATTATATGCCGTATTTAAAATGGTGGGGGAATTCCTTTTCATTTGGGGAATATCATTAGGTTCCTTAAATGCCCTTTTACTCCCCAATCCCTGGCCATTTGCCCCAATGGACAGATCCAAAAACTCGGCATATCCCGTAGCGGGATGATGACAACTGGCACAGGCAATGTCCTTACCACCGGAAAGGATAGGATCATAGAAAAGAAGCTTGCCCAAAAGTTCCTTTTCTTTGGAATTTGGATTTCCCATCGGCGATTTTACAATCTTAGGCAGGGCGGCCACTTTGGCAATCTCCTTGGGCCGGGGACTATCCATTCCTTTTTTTTTGGTAGGATTGCCACAGCCCGTAAATATTACGGACAGGGCAAGAACACAAATATAAAAACCAATCCTCATAGACGTTCACTTTTACCAAAACAGGTTTAACACTTAAACTTCCCAACAGCAATTAGCAAGCATAAAAAACTAAAGATCCAACACCTTAATCTGATTTCGATACAGTGTTATCTTACCTTCATTTTCCATTTTTTTCAATAGCCGGGATACCACTACCCGCGAAGTGTGAAGATCATAGGCAATTTCCTGATGGGTAGCATATAATACATCATCATGGGTTACTTTGGCCTTGTCCTGCAAGTGTTTCAACAACCTTTCATCCATTCTTAAAAATGCAAGGGTATCTATGGTCTCCATAAGCTCCATCATACGGGCATTATAACTGTCCAATATAAACTTTTGCCATGACTTGTATTTTCCCATCCATATCTCGAGATACCCCACCGGGATCATCAACAAGTCGGTATCCGTTTCGGCCACGGCCCTGATACCACTAGTTTTATTCCCCATACAACAGGAAAAAGTCATGGCGCAGGTATCCCCTTTTTCCACGAAGTACAACAACAGTTCATTGCCCTCATCATCTTCCCTTAAGACCTTAATGGCACCGCTCAGCAATAAGGGCATGGACTTGATATTGTCTCCGATTTCCATTAAGGTCTGGCCTTGACCCACTTTTTTATAGATGCCTACCGCCTTAATCTCCTCCAACAGCTCCGGTTCAAAAAGATAACCATAATGTAATTGCAATGCTTCCGTCATGTTCGTATCAAATATTAGGTTGAATGGTTACCGAAAAAATCCTTTCAGACCCATTCACGGTCTGAAATCCATTGTGCAAATCCTTCTGGCCCACCGCATAGGGATAAAAGGATATTGGTTCTATACATATCATATTGGGCACCTCCGTCCACAGCATAAAATTCCCGAAACCTTCGGTCCTTAGACTAAGCTCGCCAACATCCGTTAAGGTAAGGAAATTACAGTCCATGACCGGTAAGGCCCTGCTGCCCGCATTGAGTACTTCCTGAAGGGCAATGGTACTATCCGGGGTCCTTATGGAGGCTTTTCCCGAATTTAGTTTAAAGGCCGGATGATATCCCAACATAAAGGGCATTCCTTCTTCGGCCGTAATTTTGAATTGGATTCTTAGACCGTTTTCCGAAATTTCGAAAGACTTGGTAAATTCAAAACTATAGGGCCATGACACATATTCTTGCGTGGATTTCGCAGGATATTTAGAATTTTTTATTGGAGTGCCCGAAGCGTATCTTTTATCAAAGACTACCCTTGTTTTGGATTTGGAAACAAGCTGGTAGGCCATTTCCCGTAATAGGCCATGCTGATCTTGTTCTGCAACCCCTTTTGGGGTCGTAACCTTAAAATCGGCCTCGTTCGTAGGCCCTATAATCGGAAACATTTCAGTGTCCGAGTTTCGCCATCCCGGACTACCTTTTTGGTGGATATACTCTTGTCCGGCGACAGAGTAACCTACCAATTCCCCTTCATCGATTTTCACTATTTGATCATGTAATTCCAGATGCACCATTTACTTTTACTTTTTTGGAATAGCGTTATCTCTTTGCCAATGATTCCAGATTTTAAAAAAATTACAAAATTCTATTCGAACTGTATGGCCTTTACCGGGGAAATTTTAGTAATAATATAAGAAGGTAAAAGCAACATCAACAGACATAAGATTAAAACCCCAATGTTGAGCAATACTACGGTAACCACATCCAGGTACACGGGAATATAATCTATATAATATTCCTTTGGATTGGGAAATTTGAACATTCGGAATTTGTACTGCAATCCTATTATGCCCAAACCAATGATATTGCCCAGCAATAATCCAACACCGATCAAATAGGCCGCATTATATAGAAATATTTTGCGTATGCTCCAATTGGAGGATCCCAAGGCCTTTAAGATACCTATCATTTGGGTCCGTTCCAATATTAGCACGAGCAGGGCGGTTATCATATTGATCCCCCCTACAATGATCATTATACCTATGATTATCGCTATGTTCATGTCAAAGAGACCAAGCCATTCAAAAATCCGAAAATATTTATCCTTTATGGTCTGTGTATCCAGATTGGACAAGGTCTTCCCATAAATTTCCCTGGCCTTGTTGTCCATATCATCAAAATCATCCACAAAGATTTCAAAGTTTCCCACTTCATTATCGGCCCATTTATTCATATGTTGAATGTGCCTAAGATCTATAAAAATATAGGAGCCATCCAGTTCCTCAAAGCCACTGTCATATATGCCCGTTATTGTAAATTTACGTTGATTGGGCATTTTGGACGCATCATCTTCCTTAAAAAATATGGCAATAAAGGAGTCCCCCGTTTTCAAATTCAAACGGTTGGACAACACCTGGGATATCAATGTTTCATCATTGATATCCCCTTCAAAATTGGGCAGGACACCATCCGTTAAAAACTCTTTAAAAGCATCCCAATTATAATCTGCCCCTACGCCTTTGGCCAAAATACCTTCAAAAGTCTCTTCGGTCCTTATTATCCCGGCCTTGGTGGCCACTCCCTGAATATGCCTTATACCGCTGACCGATTTAAATTCGGGATAAAACTCCTGATCGAGCGAAACAGGGACCATAGATACATCGGAAGTATTGTTATCATAATTATATATTTGGATGTGGCCGTTAAAGGCAGCGATCTTTTCCCGTATCTTGTGCTTCAGGCCAACTCCGGTAGATATGGCTACCAACATCATTATCACGCCCAATGCAATTGCCGCAATAGCTATTTTTATTATTGGTGCGGATATACTAATTTTATGCTCCTTACCCGTAACAAGGCGTTTGGCGATAAAAAATTCTAAATTCAATTTATGGCAGTTTTTTCCATTTTCAAAAATACAGTTTTATTATTGGTTTTTATACTTTCTTCTTGTGGAAACCCTAGCAAAACACAGAATAAAGCACATAATACCCAAGTAGCACCGGATACCCTTGCCCCCGATCTACCTATAACCATAGCGGCCAACAGAACCGCCACTTACCTACCTTTACTTGAGGGGAAGAGGGTTGGAATAGTAGCCAACCAGACCAGTGTTATCTTTAAGGATACCCGACCCTTGTCCTACACCCATATTGTGGATTCGCTATTGGCCAGGCACATCAATATTAAACAAGTATTTGCCCCTGAACACGGGTTTCGGGGAGAGGCCGATGCCGGGGAAAAGGTAAGCGATGGGAAAGACGGTAAAACCGGACTTCCCATAATTTCCCTATACGGAAAAAACAGAAAGCCTTCCAAAGAACAGCTACAGGATATTGATATTATATTGTTCGACATACAGGATGTGGGGGTACGTTTCTACACTTATATCGCTACCATGCAACTGGTCATGGAGGCTTGTGCGGAAAACAATATTCCTATAATAGTCCTGGACAGGCCCAACCCGAACGGACATTACGTGGATGGCCCTAGCATGGAGACCGAGCACAGGGGCTTTTTGGGAATGACCAATATTCCCTTGGTCTATGGAATGACCATTGGCGAATATGCCCATATGATCAACAAGGAGGGCTGGCTGGAAAACAAAGTTGTAGCGGACCTGACCGTAATCCCGATGGAAAATTACACCCACCAAAAGGAGTACCTATTGCCTATCAGGCCCTCCCCCAACCTGCCCAATAATACCTCTATTTATCTGTATCCCAGCCTGGGGCTATTTGAAGGCACCAATGTAAATGCAGGTCGTGGAACAGAGTTTCAGTTTCAACGTTATGGCGCCTCCTTTATGGACAGCAGCCAATATGATTTTAAATATACCCCTGCTCCTAATTTTGGATCTAAGGATCCAAAGCAGAAGGGCAAAATATGTTATGGAAAGGACCTCTCCAAAACGCCCAAAATGAATACCGTGAATTTGGATCATCTATTGGATGCCTACAAGAACACCAAGGACAAGAGCCTATTTTTCAATACAAGTGGCTTTACCAAACATGCCGGTACCACAGAATTACAAAAGCAGATCGAGGCGGGACTTTCCCAGGAAGAAATAAAGAAGACCTGGCAAAATGATATAGCCCAATTCAAGAAAATAAGGGCCAAATATCTAATTTACAATTAACCAGTGGATTTTATATCCATTTCTTCAGGGGATTTATACGGCTTAAACGGAATTTTCAATAACGCACCGATATCGGAATTTTCCTTTTCATCGGGATAGGTATCCACACCGTAAACAATTTCATTATTGGGCAATTTCATATAGGTGCCAAGGAGTCGGTCCCATATAGAAAATATATTTCCATAATTACTGTCGGTATAGGGCAATTTATAATGGTGGTGCACTTTGTGCATATCCGGTGACACAACCACCCAACCCAACACCTCATCCACCTTCTTGGGCAATGAAATATTGGCATGGTTAAATTGCGAGAAAACCACCGATAGGGCCTGATATATCATAATTATGGCTACCGGTGCCCCTACCACAAAGGTTCCGAAACACGTAAAGATAAATCGGACCACACTTTCTACCGGATGGTGCCGATTGGCAGTGGTAGTATCCACTTCATGATCGGTATGATGAACTAGGTGAAAGCCCCAAAGTACCTTCACCTTATGCTCTACCCAGTGGGCCAACCAGGCACTAAAAAAGTCGAGCATCATTACCCCCAACAGCACCTTGATCCATAGTGGAATTATGGGCAGCCACTGCAGGACCCCAAAATTATTGGCCAAGGTCCAATCACTGGTTTTCAGCAACAAAAAGGCCAAAGGAAAATTTACCAGAATGGTAGTTAGTGTAAAAAAAATATTGATGCCCGCATGTCTCAGCTTATTATATTTTAATCGGAACAGGGGAATTATATACTCCAGTATCCAAAAAAAGGCAATCCCCGACACCAATATGAGACTCCGGTGTGCGGGAGGGATCGTTTCAAAATAATTGTAAATGGCTTCCATAACCTAAATTTACAAAATAGTTGTAATATAAAATTTCAATAAATTTTATATTTTACCTCACCCGGGACTACCGAAAAGGCAGTCCCGACCTCTCCCAAGGAGAGGTAAACCCGTCCTTACCGGCGGATTGAAAGCCTTGCCTAACAAACGAGCGGGTCCGGCCCATGCGTCGGGGAATCTTTAGATGAAGTAATTATGTGTAAAAAATAATGAACTGATTCGATATGTAATTAGCCGTTGACCATCATGTTATATTTTAACCTTTGGCTACTTTAATTTCATTAATTTTTTCATTTCCTCCACTATATTGTAAGCAGCAGGACAAATGGCTACGTTCTTTAGCGTGAGATTACTAATTTGCTGGAATTTTTTCCTATCCGTATGCGGAAATTCACGGCAGGCCTTAGGCCTTACCCCATAAATGGAACAGTAATTATCAGCTCCTAAAAAGGTACAGGGAACACTTTGCAGTACATAATCGTTCTCCTCGTCCACCCTCAAAAATTGATCGATAAATTTCTGGGGCTTCATACGGAAATGCTTGGCAATCCGTTCTATATCCGCATTGGTAAAAAGGGGGCCGGTGGTCTTGCAACAATTGGCACATGTTAAACAATCGGTTCTCTTAAACTCCGCCCCGTGCAGGTCCTGCATTATATAATCCAGATCCTTGGGCGGTTTTTTCCGAAGCTTCCCAAAAAATTGTTTATTTTCATTTTGTTTTTCCCGGGCCAGCTTTGGAAGTTGCTTAATTACCTCATCCATTATGGAATAAACTTTTAAAAGTTGGTTAAAAGTCCCACATTTGCATGTAAATAACAAATTTAAATGGCCAAGGACATTCTGGGCAGGGCACTTTTGGATTACCAATCCGGTAAATATTCCGAAGATATCAAGACCTATTCCTCATTGGATGAGGAAGATATCATCCCCATCCCCTATCTCTTTAGGGACTTTAAGAAAATGCCGCTTTTGGAACAAAAAGCACTAAAGCTATGTAAGGGCAATATCCTGGATATTGGCTGTGGAGCGGGCGGCCACAGCCTCTATCTACAAAAAAAGGGCTTCACCGTTACCGCCCTGGACCAATCGCCCGGGGCCATTGAAACCTGTAAACTACGGGGCCTGGAACACACTGTGCTACAAACTGTCCAGGATTTTAAACTTCAAAAATACGATACCCTCCTAATGCTCATGAACGGCATTGGGATAGTGGGAAAATTAAGGAACATAGACCTATTTTTCTCCCATTTAAAAACGCTCCTAAAACCTAATGGCCAGATACTCCTGGATTCCAGCGATATTATATACATGTACGAAGAGGATGAGGACGGGGGCTATTGGATTCCCGATGACCAAAATTACTACGGGGAAGTCACCTTTGTAATGGAATATCAAGGCGAGAAAAGTGAACCCCTGGATTGGCTGTATTTGGATTATAACACTTTGCAGCGGGCGGCGTTTGCAAATAACTTATCTTGTGAGCTGGTAAGCAAGGGAAAGCACTATGACTATTTGGCCAAACTTACCCCAAGAGGGTAATACCGTGCAATAATTGTCGTTATCATAACAGTAACGGTCCTATAATAAAAACTGACAAGAATGAAGAAAATATCCTTAGTACTTTTATTGACCATGGCCTTGTTCCTAGGCTGTTCCAAGGACTCCAACGACAGTGATGCGCTAAAGGCAGATAAAACGGCCAATCTTAAAGGTCCGGGCGATTCCGCAAACGATCTACTGTCCGACACCAATTTTAAAAACTTGGCCATAGAAATTGCCTATGTAACCAATTTTGCCCCTACCGAAACAGCCGTTTCCAATTTTGTAGCCTTTTTGAACGAGCGTTCCCACAAAGACAACATAAGCATTGTATACAAGGAATTGGCCTCTCCCAAAAAGGATAGCCTCTCGATCGAAGAAGTATTTGAATTGGAAAAAGAGAATAGGACCGTATACAATAACGGGGACACGCTGGGACTGTACATCTATTTTACCGATGCCACTGCCGGTAGCGACAAGCCCAATGAGGATCTGGTAACCTTGGGTGCCGTATACCGCAATACCTCTATGGTCATTTACGAGGCCACCATTAGAAATTTGGCTTCAAGAAGTTCGTTGATCAGTACATCAACCGTGGAAGCGGCTACCTTAAACCACGAAGCGGGGCATTTATTTGGATTGGTAGACCTGGGAACACCTTCTGTAAACGAACATGAAGACCCTGATGCCAAAAGCCATTGTAACGAACAGAGTTGCCTAATGCGGGCAGAGCTCCAATTTGGATGGGGGATGGCCAAAATGTTAACGGCAAAAAACGGGGCAATACCCGGATTTGGCACGGAGTGCCTTATTGATCTAAAGGCCAATGGAGGAAAATAATTACATAAATCCATACGTATGAAATATCCATTAGCAAAATTTTCAAACCTCCCGATAATTATCGGGACGAAAATGATTACTTGGATATTACACCTACCGGCAAAGGCAGGTCTGACCGATAAAAAGCAATAAATATAAACAGATGAAAAAAATAATTACCACTACAAACGCACCTGCACCAATAGGACCGTACAACCAGGCAATACTGGCAGGAAACACCTTGTATATCTCAGGGCAAATTCCCATTGACCCAAAAACCGGGGATTTGGTGTCCGGGGATATCAAAAGAGAAACCGAGCAGTCCATGCAAAATTTAAAAGCCATTCTTACAGAGGCAGGAATGACTTTTGAGAATGTTGTTAAATCATCGATTTTCGTAAAGGATATGCACCAATTTGCACAAATCAATGAAGTATATGGCGCCTATTTTGATGCGGATACCGCTCCGGCCAGGGAAACCGTGGAAGTAGCCAATCTTCCCAAATTTGTAAACGTTGAAATATCTATGATAGCAATTAAATAGAGGCTTTGTGAAATTCGACCAGGCCATCAATGGGTTTTTGCCTTATGACCCCAAGTATCAGATCGTTTCTTTCCACTACCGTAGCCAGTTCCTCACGTAGGTAATAGGCAATACTGCCGACAAAACTTACGGGTACCTTTGTGGCCAATTCAAACTGCATAATATAATTGTTCACAAACTGCTGAAAACCCTTGTCGATCACCCCCCGGCAATAGGGATGGTTTTTATTTTCAACAATGAATCTGGCAAAAGTGGCCAAATAGGTATTTGGATTGGGCTGTTTGTACAAATTTTCCTTGATGACATCGGCATCCAAATTGTATTCCTTGGCAAACTTGGTTGCCAGGTCCATCGGAATCTTATTAAAGTAATAATCCCTTATCAATTTCCTTCCAAAAAAGTTACCACTACCATCATCCATAGGAATATATCCCAAAGAGGTCACCTTTTGGTGCAATTTTTCACCATCATAATAGCTGCAATTGGAACCCGTACCCAAAATACAGACAATACCTTGTTGCCCTATTTTTGTGGTAGCGAATATGGCCGCATAGGTATCCTCCTTTACCTCTGCCTTGGCATTGGGGAAAAATTCATTAAAAATCTCGGTCAAAAACTTTTTCATCCTATCGGTACCACAACCGGCACCATAAAAGTACAAGTGGGTAACCTCTTTCCTATTCTTGGAAAGCTCAAAATTATTGGCCAACCGGTCTTCGATTACCGGACGCGTCAATACTTCAGGACTTAATCCCAAAGTTTGGGTCATGAACAACTGCTTGCCCTTCCCATCCAAGGCAATCCAATCCGATTTGGTTGCACCACTGTCTACAATCAATATCATATAACAAGATTATTAATAAAGAATCCTGAAAATAAACAAAATATTGCTTAATCTCAGGATTCTTTTAATTATTACCCTAATAGACTACAATTTATGGATGTATTGTGCCAAATCGACCAATTTATTGGAATATCCGGACTCGTTATCATACCAGGAAACCACTTTAAAGAATTTTGAATTCAATTCGATTCCGGCCTCGGCATCAAATATACTGGTCCTGGCGTCCCCAATAAAATCCTGGGAAACAACTGCCTCGTCCGTATATCCTAAAATTCCTTTCAATTCCCCTTCAGAAGCCTTTTTAAATGCCTTCTTTATCTCATCATAAGAGGTCTCCTTCTCCAAACGTACCGTTAGATCCACTACGGAAACATCGGCAGTTGGAACGCGGAAAGCCATTCCCGTTAATTTTCCCTCTAAGGCCGGGATGACCTTGGTAACCGCCTTGGCTGCACCCGTTGAGGCTGGAATAATATTTAGAAGAGCACTTCTTCCACCTCTCCAATCTTTTCTGGAAGGACCATCAACGGTCATTTGGGTAGCAGTTGTAGCGTGTACGGTAGTCATCAAAGCCTCTTCAATACCAAAGCTATCGTTCAATACTTTTGCCATTGGGGCCAAACAGTTGGTGGTACAGGAAGCATTTGAAACAATCTTGTCCGATGCTTTGACCTCTTTATGGTTAACACCCATTACAAACATAGGGGCATTGCCGGACGGAGCTGAAATGACCACCTTTTTGGCACCTCCATCTATGTGATATTGGGCAGTTTCCAAAGTAGTAAAAATACCGGTACATTCGGCAACGATATCGGCACCGACCTCATCCCACTTCAAATTCTTTGGATCCCTTTCGGCAGTAATCCTGACCGTTTTGCCATTTACTACCAAATTGCCATCCTTTACCTCAACGGTACCGTTGAATTTACCATGTACCGAATCATACTCCAACAGATATGCAAGATGTTCCACATCCAGCAAATCGTTAATAGCAACTACATCTACATTATCCCTTTCTACAGTAGCCCTGAAGACCAATCTCCCAATTCTACCGAAACCGTTAATCCCTATTTTCAAATTTGACATTTCTATTGTGTTTAATGTTTAAATTACGTTGTCATGATATCGGAGACCCTCATAAGCTCCTTATCAATTTTTGTATGCCCTTTTATAGCCTTGCTGATAGGTGTCAGGGTAATTGTATTATCCTGTATGCCCACCATTAGGTTCGTTTTTCCTTCCAATAATGCTTCCACTGCCTTTACCCCCATTCTACTGGCCAAAACACGATCAAAACAAGATGGTGCCCCCCCTCTCTGCATATGTCCCAAAACGGAAACACGTACATCATAAATAGGTAAATGCTCTTCCACGTACTCCTTTAGTTCGAACACATTCTTACCGGTCTTGTCGCCTTCTGCCACCACCACAATACTGGATGATTTACCGGATTGTTTGCTGCGCTTCAAAGATTCCAACAATCGTTCCAGTCCCAGATTTTCTTCTGGGATCAATATCTCTTCCGCTCCGGCACCAACACCTGCATTTAAGGCAATATGGCCCACGTCCCGTCCCATTACCTCTACAAAGAACAGTCTATTATGGGAACTGGCCGTATCCCTAATTTTATCAATGCATTCTACAGCGGTATTCAAAGCCGTATCAAAACCTAAGGTATAGGTAGTCCCAAATATATCGTTGTCTATGGTACCGGGGATTCCGATTACCGGAAAATCAAATTCCTTGTTAAAGGTCAGGGCACCTGTAAAACTGCCATCGCCCCCAATAACTACGAATGCATCTATACCTGCCTTCTTCAATTGATCGTATGCCACTTGACGACCTTCCTTGGTCCTAAAGGGCAAACAACGTGCAGATTTAAGGATGGTTCCCCCCTTGTTGATAATGTTGTTCACGCTACGCGCATCCATTACCTTAAAATCCCCTTCCATCATGCCCTCATATCCTCTATAGATACCAACACATTCCACCTTCAAATAGGCACATGTACGCACAACTGCCCTAATAGCAGCATTCATTCCCGGCGAGTCTCCTCCTGATGTAAAAACACCAATTTTCTTTATTGCTGAAGCCATTAAAATTTTAAAAAAACAAAACTAGCAAACTTATTCCAATAAATCCCCGACTTTGGCTTTAATTTGACAACAACGGACCACTCCAACGTTTTCGTTAAATAATTTCTTGGAAATTGTTAAATCCGTAATCGATTCTTCAGAAAAAGTGAGTGTTTGGGGATTGTCCAAAACAAATAAAAAATTTCTTGAAACTGACTATCCCCGGGGCATTCCATAGGGGTATACCTCAACTACGCCCGGTACAGGTTTTGTCAGTTTCATTTTAGCCGAAAGGGCCAAAAACAGAAATTTTGTATTTTGCCCCACCCGGAATTGGGAAAAAGCCCTTAATTCTTCCCCAAAATTTTACGTAGGAGCTGTTTAAAACTATCAAAATCCACTTGATAGGAAAGTCCGACCCCTTGGGTATATCCCTGGCGATCTGCCAGAAATTGTTGGATTTCATTTTCCCTATTGAATATTTTGGCACTCAGGGTACCTTCTTCGTTCAACAGAATCTGAACTTCCACGTCCCCGGCCACTACGGTTTCGGTTACCCCCCCTACCGGGACCCCTACCCTTCCGTTCAAAAGGACCCTTTCGCTGATCTGGGTGGACAGGGTTACCCCCAATCTATTCTCGGTCTGTATATCCGTACTTCTATCCAGAATACCTTGTTCGTATGACAATCCAAAATTTAATTTGTCATTGTCGCCGGACAATAAGGAATTGAGGAGCCCGGAAGCGGATTGAAGGAGGTTACCGGTAACAGCTTGTTGGTTGATCCCGGTCTGTTCATTTACAAAAGAACCTTGTGCCAATAGAAAAAGGGAGTTTTTTTCGGCAATGGTAGGATCCTGCAACCTATATTCCAATTCGGACTTTACTATGGAGTTGGTGCCGGGAAATTCTATCCGCCAATCTATGACCGGGCTTTCCAACTCTCCCGTTAAGCGTACCACTACATCGGTGGGGATACGTCTCGTATATCCCGGATTATCCAAGAGCGGGGCCGGATTTGCATTTAAGGAATAGACGGCCTCCATATTCAATTGCGCCGCCAGGGGCTCCCGCTCCCAAGTAATATTACCTCCGGGCTTTACCTTAAAGGTCTTGTCCACAATACCGCCAAACTTATAGCGGAACTGCCCTGTCACAACCACGAAATCCCCGTACATATTAAATTTTCCGTTGGTATTGATTTCAATAAACAAAATTCCCGCACCTGTTCCTTTTAAGGAACTGCCTGTTTTGGTATCCACAACAATTTCAACTTCGGCATCCGGGGTAACATCCAGATTAAAGGCCAATTCAAGACCTTCCACTTCCTTTAAGACCCTTTGTTCCCTGTCCGCATCCTCCACCTTCTTTCCCACAAAATTGATAAATGAAAAATCCCCAACACTAACCACATCACTTATAGGGATTTTTAAGGAGGTGCCCCTTGCCGTTTCCCCATCCACATTGATCGTAAGGGCATTGGTAGGCCCAAAGATCCTTCCCGTACCATTCAAATACCCGTCACCATAGTACAATACTTCTTCCTTAAACGGTGTGTTAAGTATTAAAAAACGATCGTTATTGGTATCTACATTCAAGTCCAGACTCCAATCCCTAAATAACCTATGCGTAATGGTACCATCCAAGGTTGCCTTGGTATTCATGGCCACATCGGTAAGTTTGATCTTTTGAAAATCAAAGGTCTGGTCCGATAATTTTACTCTGGAATATGGCGCAAAACTATAATCCACATTTAAATAGGGAATGGCAATACCGGCATCGTTTAAAGACAGTACACCGCTCCAATTGGGATTGTTTACCGGCCCCTTTATAATGGCACTTCCCTGTAGCAGGCCCCGTATATTGGTAATTACTCCCTCTCCCAAGGGACTGAAGGGCTCTAAATTAAACTTATTGAAGTCCACTATGAGATTTGCCTGGGGAATCTCCTCCCTATTGGAGATATTCCCGACAATACTGAGCTTCTCGAAACCCTTATCTACCAGGGTGGTATTCACTACAAAATCTGTCAAATCCCTATTGCCCACTATACCAATGGCCAAATCTCCCAAAGTAATATTGTTGATCCCAAAATTTTTGATATTCAAATTGGAGGAGGGCAGGTAAACGTTATCCTTCTGCAAAACATTCAGGGTTCCGTTCACCTCCCCGTGCAGCTTAAGACTGTCTATAGCCGGCGTAATCTTGCCCAGGGTAACGATCTTGAACTGAAGCTCAATATCCTTATAGGTCGAATCTGCCAATTGCCCCCTTAAACGAATTTGCTCCTGTTCATTATTGTTCATTACCACTTCCTCTATAGTAATACTATCCAATGTTTTATTGAGGATTACCTTGTTCTTATTATTCCCGTCCTTGTTGAGTATCCATTTATTTCCTTTAAAACTAACATCGGAGGTCTTTAGACCAATAACGGATTTGTTCTCCTTGTTAAAGGTGTGGTAGAAATTGAGGTTGTAACTATCATTATATTCACTTCCCCCTTTAAATTCCGTTCTAAAAAACAAGGTATCCTTTAAGGTCGTATTGATCAGATTAAAATCCTTTACATCATAGTAGGGCGTTGCCAGATCCCCAATAGAAACATAGGTATTGAACAAAGGGTTCTTATTGTCTATTTTAATATCTATACTATCCAATTCATTACCGTAGGCCACTATACTGGGCGATTTAAACGTTAGTTTAAAATCCCCTTCATCGGCAATGATATTGCCCCTAATAAAGGTATTGGGGTCAAACTTCACTTCCGGAAAAAACACATCCACAATCTTGTTGTAGATTTTAAAATTAAATGTCAACCTCTGATTCTCCGATATATTGAAAGGTCTGTAATTGGTGTAGATACTGCCCAAGGAATTTTGCAGCAACCTGCCGAGTTCCCTGACCTTAAAATTGCCCTTCAAATAACCCGTAATAATATCCGGAGAATTAATATCGATAATACGGGTGCTGTCATTTTCAAAGGTGGACGAGACCTTAAAGTCCTCAAAATAATAGGTTTCGTTTTTGTTCTGGTAATTGGTTTTGGTAAATTTTATATCCCCCACAATATTATCCAAGGAATTACCAGTGATATCCATATTGATATCGCCCTTAAAAACGGATACGCTATCATCTATGAAATGTATCTTTTTAAGGTCGGCATAATCTACCGAAGCGATAAAATTGAAATTATTTCTGTTTTCCGCAAAATCCGCCAAGCCCTTAAAGCTAAACTGGATATTTTCATCACTGCACAACAGGGAACCGTCAAAAAGTTGTTCCTTAATTATACCCGATACGTTGATATCCTTATAGTCATAGCCATTGAAATCTATGGAATACACCTGGCCTATTACCTCGGTATTCAAATATTCCATGACCACTCCCTTGCCCTCCACATTAAAATCCAGATTTGTAACCCCTACCTTATCGGATTCGATCAAATTTCCAAGATCAAAATCGATGAGGGAGACAAACCCCTTGTAAGAGGCATCGTCTATATGATCAATATCGGTAAGTTCCAGATCCACATAGCTGCTTCCTATAAGGGTGTTGATATTGGCTTTGGTATTTATTGAAGATTCGGTGATAAGGGCGTCCCCCCTAACGGTAAACTGGCCCAATTTCTGTATCGATGAGGGCAGTACATCCAAAATATTGGGGAGCAAGGCCCGAAGTTCATAGTAGCTGGAGGTGACATTCCTCATATCCGCCTCCAGTACAAAACCCACATCCTTCGCAAATAGGTTCTTAAAATTAAAATCCCCACGGATCCCCGTATTGTCGGTTGTCAAAAACAGGTCGTTCGTATTCAAATCGTTCAATACCCCATCAACAACAGTGGAGAACGAAACAATTATATCACTCCCAAACTGATTGTAGAGCAGGTTGACCTCGTTTAAGGCCACGGTAGATTCAATAAATTCGGCATCAATTTTTACCTTGTCCAAAAAATCCTTAAAATCCTCCCGTTCGTAATCAAATACTACCTTGCCCAATAAATGGGACTGGGGGGTCTTGATGCTCAGGGAATCAAAACGCATCTGCTGTTTGGTATATTTGAACTCGGTGGCCATTTCATTTACCACCACTCCCCTTTTACTACCAAAGGACATCTTTTGGATATTGGCCGAAACATCCGGACCAACAATGGTAAAATCGGAAGCGGAAATATTAAGGTCCGCAAAATTCAGCACCTCTCCTGTCTCTCTATTTTCGTCTATGAGCTTAAATTTACTATCGCTTATTTCCACATCGGACGAAGAAAAATAAAAAGGCGGTGTCCCTGGCTCCCTGGGTTTTTTATCGTCCAACTTGTCTATAAACACCTCAAGATTGGTGTTCTTGTCATCCTTATAGGTACTGAGCTTAAAATTGAGCCGCTCAATGGCTATGTCCCCAAACTCCAGTTTACCGTTTACCAAATTGCGGACATTTAGGATGGAGGTACTTAAATTATCTATATAGAACAGGGTATCCTTCCTGTAATCTTCAATATAAACGCCTTTAAGGGAGGTATCCCAGGAAATCAGGGAAACCCTTAAGCGGTCTATATTAATATTGGTACCAAACTCCTTATTGATCTCGGTTGTGGCATACTTGGCAAAACGGGTTTGGACAAATGGCAATGAAAGTATTACACTGCCCAAAACACAAATAAGAACGAGTACCAAAAATACTCTGACCAGAATTTTTCTTAATTTTTTGATAGGGCTTTATGTTTTACCTTTGTACATTCAAATTTTATTCCAAACAAAGTGGATAATAAAACTATTTATATTTTAGCCATTGAGTCCTCGTGCGATGACACTTCTGCCGCCGTAATGTGCGGCAATAGGACGCTAAGCAATATTGTGGCCACGCAAAAAATACATGAGGAATATGGGGGGGTTGTTCCCGAACTCGCCTCAAGGGCGCACCAACAAAATATTGTCCCTGTGGTACACCAAGCATTAGCCAAAGCAAATATCGATAAAAAACAATTATCTGCCATAGCTTTTACACGTGGACCGGGACTTATGGGATCTTTATTGGTGGGAACCTCTTTTGCCAAATCCCTCTCCTTGGGATTGGATATTCCCCTAATTGAGGTAAACCATATGCAGGCCCATATTTTATCGCACTTTATCGAGGAAGAAAATTACAGCATGCCCTCCTTCCCCTTTTTGGCTATGACCATAAGTGGAGGACATACGCAAATAGTACTGGTCAAGGATTACTTTGATATGGAAATTTTAGGGGAGTCCCTGGACGACGCGGTGGGGGAAGCCTATGACAAAAGCGCAAAAATATTGGGACTTCCGTATCCGGGCGGACCCTTGGTAGACAAATATGCCCAATTGGGAAACCCCAAGGCCTTCCCCTTTCCCAAGCCCAAGGTAGATGGGTTAAATTTTAGCTTTAGCGGTCTAAAGACCAGTATTCTGTATTTTATACAACGGGAAACCAAAAACAACCCCAATTTTATTGCTGAAAACCTGAACGATATCTGTGCTTCCATACAAGAGACCATTATCAATATTCTAATGGATAAAATAAAAAAGGCCGTAAAGCAAACGGGAATAACACAAATAGCCATTGGTGGTGGGGTCTCCGCCAACTCGGGCATTAGACAGGCCCTGAAAAAAGCTGAAGAAAAATGGGGATGGAACACCTATATCCCTAAATTTGAATATTGCACGGATAATGCGGCCATGATAGGTATTGTAGGCTATTTGAAATACAGGGAAATGGATTTTGTAGATCAAAGTATTACAGCCAAAGCGAGATATGTGATCCGATAACAGGGTTCAAGGTTCAATGAACTAAAAATTTAAACTTTGAACTATGAGCCTTAAAGGGAACGGTCATTGAATTGGGACCGGAACACACCAAACAAAAATTGAACGAATTGTAAACTTCATAACCAGCGCATGCAACTTTTCTACCATCCCGAATTGGATAGGCATACGGACCAGTTTATTTTTCCTCCCGATGAAAGTCGGCACATTTCCAAAGTATTGCGGAAAAGTTCGGGCGATATTCTGCAGGTCACCAACGGAAAAGGACTATGGTTCGAAGCCGAGATATTGATCCCCGACCACAAAAAATGTAGGGCAAAAATAATTTCGCTGACCCAGGTACCGCAAAAGCCGTATCAGCTCCATATGGTTGTGGCACCAACAAAACTTAACGACCGTTTCGAGTGGTTTTTGGAAAAGGCTACGGAAATAGGGGTCCATCAAATTACACCCATAATTTGTGAACATTCCGAAAGAAGGGTCCTTAAAATGGATAGGATGGAAAAGGTACTCCAGGCTGCCATGAAGCAGTCCCTACAATCCTATCTGCCACAATTACATCCTGCCATTCCCTATAAGGAATACATGGCCCAATCCAAGAGTGGGGAACTTTATATAGCACATTGCGAGGAAGATAACAAAACAGAACTTTACCATTGTGCTACTGCCAAAAACAACGCCACCATATTAGTTGGTCCGGAGGGGGATTTCTCCCCTGAGGAGATACAATTGGCCCTGGACAACGGCTTTAGGGCAGTTGCCTTGGGAAATACAAGGCTGCGTACAGAAACCGCGGCCATTGTGGCCTGTGCCACCATTGCCATGCTTAACGTATAATACCCCATTGGGCATATCTTGTTAAGGCATACTTTAATACAATAATAAAAGGCTCCTCCCTTTGGTTAAAGGGAGGTGGATTCGCTTTGGCGAAGACGGAGGGATCAACAGGGCAAACATTTGTGGATAAACCGGGATTATATGTCGTATCAATGCTACTGTGTCGTTTAAGTCGCCGT